>NZ_RZPF01000234.1:0-8449 GCF_004022735.1 Mesorhizobium sp. M7A.F.Ca.AU.001.01.1.1 | reverse complement strand
GAACAATGCAACCGAACCTGAGATTCTCGCGCGGCGAATATGCGGATCGCCTCGCCAAGACACGCAAAGCCATGGAGGTGAAGGGCGTCGATCTTCTTGTTATCAGCGACCCGTCCAACATGGCCTGGCTGACCGGCTATGACGGCTGGTCGTTCTACGTGCATCAGGCGGTTATCGTGCCGCCATCGGGCGAGCCGGTCTGGTACGGCCGTGGCCAGGACGCCAACGGTGCCAAGCGCACTGCCTATCTCGCGCATGACAACATCGTCGGCTATGCCGATCACTATGTGCAGTCGACCGAGCGCCACCCGATGGATTTTTTGGCCAGCGTGCTTGCGGATCGCGGCTGGGGCAAGCTGACAGTCGGCGTTGAGATGGACAATTACTGGTTCTCGGCCGCCGCCTTCGCATCGCTGCAGAAGCATTTGCCCAATGCCCGCTTTGTCGATGCCACCGCGCTGGTCAACTGGCAGCGCGCGGTGAAGAGCTCGACCGAGATCGACTATATGCGCAAGGCGGCTCGCATCGTCGAGGCGATGCACCAGCGCATCTTCGACAAGATCGAGGTCGGCATGCGCAAATGCGATCTCGTTGCCGAAATCTATGATGCCGGCACGCGCGGCGTCGACGGCATCGGCGGCGACTATCCGGCGATCGTGCCGCTGCTGCCGTCGGGTGCCGATGCCTCGGCGCCGCATCTGACTTGGGACGACAGACCGATGAAGCGGGACGAGGGCACCTTCTTCGAGATCGCCGGCTGCTACAACCGCTATCACTGCCCGCTGTCGCGCACCGTCTTCCTCGGCAAGCCGACGCAGGAATTCCTCGATGCCGAGAAGGCGACGCTGGAAGGCATGGAAGCGGGGCTGGCCGCGGCCAAACCCGGCAACGCCTGTGAGGACATCGCCAACGCCTTCTTCGCCGTGCTGAAGAAGTATGGCATCGTCAAGGACAACCGCACCGGCTATTCGATCGGACTGTCCTATCCGCCGGACTGGGGCGAGCGCACGATGAGCTTGCGTCCCGGCGACCGCACCGAACTCAAGCCCGGCATGACCTTCCATTTCATGACCGGCCTGTGGCTGGAAACGATGGGACTGGAGATCACCGAGTCCATCCTGATCACCGAAACCGGTGTGGAGTGCCTGGCCAATGTGCCGCGTAAGCTGGTGGTGAAGGATTGAGCCCGATGTCGAATCTACGCTCATCACCGGTCGCGCCGACCGTCGATTTCGACCGCGACGGCGTCCAGCACGGCTTCCTGCGCTTGCCCTACAGCCGCGACGATTCCGCGTGGGGCTCGGTGATGATCCCGATCTGCGTCATCCGCAACGGCAACGGACCGGCAGCTCTGCTGTCCGGCGCCAACCATGGCGACGAATATGAGGGGCCGCTGGCCCTCTACGATCTCGCCAGGACCCTCGATCCCAGGCAAGTCAGCGGCACGGTGATCATCGTGCCGGCAATGAACTATCCGGCCTTCCGCGCCGGCACGCGCACCTCGCCGATCGACAAGGGCAACATGAACCGCAGCTTTCCCGGCCGGCCGGACGGAACGGTGACCGAAAAGATCGCCGATTACTTTCAACGTGAGCTGCTGCCTCGCGCCGACATCGTGTTCGACTTCCACTCCGGCGGCAAGACGCTGGACTTCGTGCCGTTCTGCGCGGCGCACACTTTGCCCGACAAGGCGCTGGAACAGAAAGCCTTTGACGCGGTCGCGGCCTTTGCCGCTCCGTTCTCGATGCGCATGATCGAGATCGACGCCGTTGGCATGTACGACACGGCAGCCGAGGAGATGGGCAAGGTCTTCGTCAGCACCGAACTTGGCGGCGGCGGCACGTCGCGCGCGCAAACCGTGCGGATCGCGAGGCGCGGCATTCTCAACGTGCTGCGTCATGCCGGCATTGTAGATGGTGCGGTCGAGAAGACTCGAACCCAGTGGCTCGACATGCCGTCGGGCGATTGTTTCTCGTTCGCCGAAGACGACGGCATGATCGAAACCATGGTCGATCTCGGTGAGCCCGTCAAAGAAGGCTCGGTGCTGGCGCGCATTCATTCCACCGGCCGCACCGGCGTCGCTCCGCAGGAGATCCGGGCAAAAATGTCGGGCATGCTTGCGGCGCGGCATTTCCCCGGGCTGGTTAAGGCCGGCGACTGCGCGGCGGTGGTGGCTGTGCACGTCTGAGCGGCTCCGCCGGGGCCTGCTCCACCCGGTTCGGGTCCATCGTCACTTGTTCTGCGTCCGTCGCGGAGCCCTTCGGCGCGGCGGAAAGAAGCAGGATAGCGGGCGGAGTCGACATTGCAGGAGGATGTCACTATATAGCGGCGGCTTCGACCCGCGCGCCCGAGGGCAGCACCTCGAAGCAACTGTGAATGTGTAGTGTTTTGCGCCATCTATTGTGACGGAAATCGGCTCGGAAACCGGAAAAAAGCAAATAGAAACAGTGGCGCAGCGCTGGGTGTGACCCAGCCAACGGTACCGACCCCTCCAGAATCAGAAAATGCCCTTGACCCCTCGATTTCCTATGGCTCTGTGGACCTTGGACGGCATTGGCTTGCCGGCTGACCGCGACTCGGCTGGAATGGGGACATGCATCCTTTGCGGGATGTCGACGTTTATGATTACCAACCGGCTTTGCCGCCAGGGAACAGCAGTATGAGCGAACACGCCATCGAATTCTTGCGGGGATGGATCGGCGAAAAGGTCCATTGCCAATCCTCCCAGGCAAGGATCGACAAGCAGGCCGAAACCTTGGCCAAGGAGTGCGCCGCCGAGGCGGCCGAGGTCGGCATTCCGCTGGAGGATATCCAGGAAGAAGTCGGCGATATCCAGGAACTTATCGCATCCCGGCTTGAGGAAGCGGCCGAGGCCGAAGAAAGCCAGCAGGCCCCCAGAAAAGCCGCGGAATGATCAAAGCCGCCGAATGATCGCATAGCGGCGACATTGTTGCAGCGCGGGCTTCTGGCCCGCGTTTTTGTCTTCAGCCAAAGGTCTCCTTCAGCCACGTCTTCGGCAGCGCCGGCACGAAATTCCCGTCCCGTCCGGTCATATCGTCATTGGCAACCAGCGCGTTGAGGATTGCTTCCTCTACGGTCTGGATCACCGCATCGAAAAACGGATCGATGTCGGTATCGGGAATAAAATCGGCACTGGCGATGCGGCCGGATGGCGCCCGCGCGGCGCTCGCATTGGCGGTCGAGAAGGCGATGAAAATGTCGCCTGAACTGTGATACCCGAAGCCTCCGGTCATGGCGACGCCAAGCGGCACCCGTCGGGCCAGCCGCTTCATCTGATGCGGCAGGAACGGTGCGTCGGTGGCGATGACGGCGATGATCGAACCCTTTTCGGCGCGCGGTGTGCCTTCGCGGACAGCCGGTTCGACGAGTTGCGGCCCGGCGCGCAGGCCGCGAATGGTTATATTGCGCCGTTTGCCAAAATTGGACTGCACGAAGGCGCCGACCGTATAGGCACGGCCGTGCCATTCGACGATGCGCGATGCCGTGCCGGAGCCGGCCTTGAAGCCGAAGGTGATCATGCCGGTGCCGCCGCCGACGCTGCCTTCCTCGATCGGTCCGCCGGCGGCACCGTCGAGGGCCTGCGCAACATGCTCCGACGTCAAATGGTGGCCGTTGATGTCGTTGAGGAAGCCGTCATAGGTCTCCGCCGCCACCGGCAGTCCCCAGCCGCTGTCGAGCGCCGCCGGCAGCACGCTTTGCATCCAGCGCAGCGTGCCGTCGCGGGAAACACCGCAGGAATGCGTGTTGGTGATGGTGATCGGGAAGTTGAAAGCGCCGGTTTCCTCGACGATGTGCGAGCCGGTCAGTTCGCCGTTTCCGTTCTGGCTGAAGATCCCGGCGAAGACCGGGTTGGCGAGGTCGGCAAGCGGCCTGGGCAGGATCGCGGTCACGCCGGTGCGCACCGGTCCCTTGCCGACGACAAGCGCGCCATCGCCCGAGATCAGCGTCGCATAGCCGACCGCGACGCCGGGCACATCGGTGATCGCGTTGAACGGTCCAGGCCGTCCGTCGAAGCCGATGCCGAAATTTCGCGCGCGCGGTTTGCCTGAGGGCGTTGCCAGATGATGCGGATTGTCGGTCATGGTGTCAGAATAGGGATCCCTGATTGCCAGGCTCTTTGGCCTTGGCCGCCGGCTTGGCCACGGCTTTCGGTTTTGCCGTGCCGCTGATTGCCACCGCATCGGCGGTCCCGTCGGCGAACTCGAGCGAAAGCGCCATTCCCGACGCCACGTCGGCAGCCTGCTTGACGACGGTGCCATCCGCATCTCTCACCAGCGCAAAGCCGCGGGCCAGGACGGCCTTGTGCGACAGCGACGCCATCAACCTGTCGGCCTGGACGATGCGGCCGCGCAGGCGCTCCAGCCTGAGCACCACTGCTTGCGTGCCGCGTCTTGTCAAAGCTGTCAGCAAATCCCTCTGCACGCGTTGCCGCCGTGCCGTCGGCTCGATCGTGATGCGGCCTTGCAGCATGGCCAGTTGCTGCTTGTGCCGCTGCAGCGATGCCCTGGCACATTTTGGCAATTGATCCGCCGCCCGGTTAAGCTCCGCACGCCGGGCTCTTGCCATCGCACGCAGTGCCCCTTGTGCTCGCAAAAGATTGCGTTCGTTGGTGCGCCGGGCCTCTGCAATGCGCTGCGACAGCATTGCCGGTGTCAGTTTCACGGCAAAAAACCTTGCACGCTTGCGTTCGGTGGAGACCAACAGGCCCCGGCCCAGCCTGGATGTCGCCTCATCGAGGCGCCGGCGCGGCAGCGCCAGCAATTGATCGGGCGAGGGCAGAGCCCGGGCGGCGGCACGGGCGGCCTGCCGCTTGCGCTCGAAATTGCGCAGCACCGCCGCTTTCAGCCGCGCACCGAGGCTGGCAAGCGTTGCTTCGAGGTCGGCCTTCACCGGCACGGCGATTTCGGCCGCGCCTGTCGGTGTCGGCGCTCGCACGTCGGCAACGAGGTCGATCAGCGTCCAATCGGTCTCGTGGCCGACAGCCGAGATCACCGGAATGCCGGAAGCGGCAACCGCGCGGGCGAGCGCCTCGTCGTTGAACCCCCAGAGGTCTTCGAGGCTGCCGCCGCCACGCGCAACGATCAACAGATCGGGCCGCTGGATGGCGCCATCCCATGCCAGCGCGTTGAAGCCGTTGACCGCGGCAGTCACTTCCGCGCCTGACGTCTCGCCTTGCACGCGCACCGGCCAGACCAGGACATGCAGCGGAAAGCGGTCCTTGATGCGGTGGATGATGTCGCGGATGACGGACCCTGTCGGCGAGGTGACGACGCCGATGACGCACGGCATGAACGGCAGCAGCCGCTTGCGACCGGTGTCGAACAGCCCCTCGGCCTGCAGCCGCCGCTTGCGCTCCTCCAGCAGCGCCATCAGGGCGCCGGCGCCAGCCGGCTCCAGATTGTCGATGACGATCTGGTAGTTGGATTTGCCGGGATAGGTGGTGAGCTTGCCGGTGGCGATCACCTCCATGCCCTCTTCGGGACGGAACTTCAGCCGGCTCATCGTGCCTTTCCACACCACGGCGTCGAGCCGCGCGCGGTCGTCCTTCAGCGCGAAATAGGCATGACCTGAGGAATGCGGCCCGCGATAGCCTGATATCTCGCCACGCACCCGCACATTGCCGAAAACGTCCTCGACCGTGCGCTTCAGCGCGCCGGAAATCTCGCTCACCGTATATTCGGCGGCGTTGGTGCGTGATTCGGATGCTACTTCGCTCATCCGTCGATTGGGGAACGGTTGGGCGCCCGCGTCAAGGCGGTTGCGTCGGGCCAGCCGTTCATAACCCGCACACCTGGCCCTGCCTACCAGCCGGGCAGGATCTGGTTCGGCTTGGTTCGCCGCAGCTTGGTGAAGGCGAGCGCTGCGAAATCGAACGTTCCGGGGTCTTCGCCGACCGGCACCGAGATGTTGTCCAGGCTTTCCGAAATATGGCGGGCGAGCGCATCGACGATCTCCGGCCGCGACGTCTGGCCGCGCATGATGCCGATGCGGCAATCGGGCAGGGCGCCGAAGCCGTCGGCTTCGCCCAGCACCCGCATACCGGGTCTGAGCGCGCATTCCGGCAGCACCGAGATTGCCAGCCCGGAAAGCACCGCGGCGGTGATGACGGTGGCCGAGAAACTGGTGAACAGGATACGATAGTCGCGGTTCTGCTGGTCGAGCACATCGACGGCGGCGCGCCGCCAGATGCAGTTCGGCCGGCCGAAGGCCATCGGCAGCGTTTCCTGCTCATGCGTGGCATGATTGGCCGAGGTGACCCACAGCAGCGGTTCGCGCCGCACCACCTCCGACTGGCCGCGTACGTCGTTGTGCGTCACCAGCGCGAGGTCGAGATTGCCGCGCTTGATATGCTCGACCAGCCCCGGCGTCGGCTCGCAGATGACGGTGAGTTCGACGCGCGGATTGGAGCGGGTGAACCGTGCCATGATCTCGGGCAGGAAACGATCGGCGTAGTCGTCGGGCGTGCCGATGCGGATCGTGCCTTCGAGCCGCCGGTCGTCGAAGGCCGCCAGGGTCTCGCGGTTGAGATAGAGCAGCCGCCGCGCATAGGAGAGCAGCTTGTCGCCTTCCTCGGTCAGCCTGTTGGTGCGTCCGTCCTTTTCGAACAGCGGCTTGCCCAGCCGCTCCTCCAGCCGGCGCATCTGCATCGACACCGCCGACTGGGTCCGGTGCACCTCTTCGGCTGCTCGCGTGAAGCTGCCGGTGTCGGCAATCGAGATGAAGGTCTGCAACTGATCGAGATCGAGCGGCGATTTCATCGATATGATCCATCACTGGTGTTGATGGTAAAGATTAGAAACATTCGTTGGATTAATCAATCGGCCGATGGCAAATTGGCATTGTCCACATGAAGGCATGTGAATCGAAGCCGGAACGGCCGCTGTCGCCAGCGCCGATCGCAAGGCTTTGCCCGTTCGAGTCTGAAGGAGACCGACAATGACCACGTTCGATTTCGCCACCGAGACCCCGCGCATCACCTCGCGTCCGGCCGTTGCGACGCGCGTGGCCAACACCGTCTCCAACATCTACCGCGCCTGGAAAAACCGCCGCGCCTTTTATCGCCTTGGCGAGATGTCGGACGCCGAACTCGCCGATATCGGCCTGACGCGCGCCGACCTGCATGTCGCTATCGACGTGCCGTTTGGCCGCGACCCGACGGCGATGCTGCGCGAGATCGCCAGTGATCGCATCGAAACGATCGAGGATTTCGCTCGCAAGGTGGCCTGATCGGTTGCTTGTTGTTTAGGTTGCCGTGAACCTTTTCAGGGTTCGACGCGACTGACGAGTATGCAGGCTCCCACTCCCTGCCGGATCCCCCCGGCCCGCCTGCACTCTGCCCGGTCCTCCCAGGACCGGGCTTTTCTCTTTCTACCTCAGCGAAGACCGCCTACCGCCGGTCCATGTCCCGCTTAAACTGGTCGAAGATTGTCTCCACGCCCTTCTGGTAGTCATCACGCTGCTGGGCGCCGGTTTCGAACATCTTGCCGAACAGGTCGTCGAACGGGTTTTTCGGCCGGCCGCTCGGATTGGCCTGTGGCTGCGGTGCCTGACGTTGCGGGGGCGCTTGAGGCTGTTGCGGCGCCGGCTGTCCGCCGGGGATGCCGCCTAAGCCACCGCCACCTTGCCGCAGCATCTCCTCGAAGATTTTCCCCAGCGGATTGTCTCCGTAGGGGCTTTGCGTCTGCTGGGGCTGCGGCTGCGCCCGCCCCTGCGGCTGCGGCTGAGGCGCGCCACCGCCGAACATGTCCTGCAGCACCTTGCCGAGCGGATTGTCGCCGTAGGGATTGGGTGCCGGCTGCGTCTGGCTTTGCGGCTGTGGCTGAGCCGCGCCGCCGCCGAACATGTCCTGCAACACCTTGCCGAGCGGGTTGTCCATCGGGTTCTGGGGCGGCGGCGCCTGGCGCGGCTGCGGCGCCGGGGCCTGCATGCCGCCGCCTTGCCGCATCATCTGCTCGATGATCTCGCCGAGCGGATTGTTGCCGCCGCCGCCAAAACCGCCGGCGGCCTGCATCTGGTTTGCCGTCTGCTTGAACAGCCCGCCCATGACCATCGAGGCGATCGCCGGCAGCATCTGCTGCAGGATCTGCTGATTGACGCCGCTGGCTTGCGCCGCCTGGCTGGCCACGGCGCGAGACAGATCCTTCGAACCGAACAGGTGCCCGAGAATGCCGTTGCCCTCATCGACGCCTTGCGGCGAGAAGGCCCGGGTTGCGTCCTCGAAATACTTGGCGTGCTGGCCGCTGGCCATCGCCGTCATGAAGGCGCCGAGCCCATAGGGGTCGGCGGTGTTGCGTTGCAGCCCCTGCGAAAAGGCCGGCAGCAATGCGGCAACCGCCGCTTGCGTCTGCTGCATTGAAAGCCCGTATTGCTGGGCAAGGGCCTGCATGCCATTGCCGTTCTGGGCCTGCGTCAGCATGTCGAACAAGGT
>NZ_RZPF01000233.1:0-8455 GCF_004022735.1 Mesorhizobium sp. M7A.F.Ca.AU.001.01.1.1 | reverse complement strand
TCTTGGCACAAGTTGGCGCGAAGCCTCCTCTTCCGGTCTGGCGGTCTGACGGCGCCCCCCAAGCTGGCTAGTCTAAATGATAGGGATTCGGTGCCGACACCACTCGTCCCAAATACGTCGCGGCGAGGTTTGTCTGCAACCCGGCAATCACACGCCGCCCCGCCGTGGTAATGAAGACGTCTCTGTCGAGTCCGACGGAATATGATGCGCATGGAACCGCTGGTAGAAAAGGTGACCAGCGACAGGTGGTTCGAAGCCCGCGTCTTGCCGCAGCTGCACGTTCTACTCTGGGGTAACAAGAGGGTAGTGTATACCTTCTCCTAGCTTCGCCGCCAACTACTCGGTTTTCCGAATTGCTCTCTATATTCTTGAAGACGATGCGTTCGTTAAAGACATGTGCTGCGCACCTGGTGTAAAAGCTGCTCTCATCATGCAGAGGTCAAGCCAGTCGGGCTCATCCGAGGCTATGGCCGTGAGCACTGTTCAGTTCGGCAGAGAGGGCGCTTTTGTACACACTTTGCGATCGTGGCGGCCCCGTGGGCAGATCTGCAAGCTGCCGCGACACTAACCTCTCGAAGCCCGCCCGCCCGCCTTTCGTGCAGCTTCCTCTGAACAAAACCACCGCTCGCCCTTCAATAGGTTGATGCGTGTCTCCCAGTAAGATTCCTGTCCAAGAACGTGATAATCTTCTTGCCAGTGTTGTAGCTGATGTTGCCCTTGATGCCGCAGCCTACCGCGGCGGGACCAAACTCAATGGCAAGCAGGCCGGCTAGGATCGTGCAGCCAGTCGCGAGCCTCGCCCACAACGGGGTCTCACGCGCATGAGGGCGCCGACCATGGGTTCGGCGGTTCATACGCGTATAACACGTATCTTTCTGAAAAAATCAATGCTCTCGGCTAAGCTACTGAATTATTTGGCTTCCATATAGCGCGTCGGCGGAACCAACTTGTAGACGGGCTATGAAAGGTTAAGCGCGGATGTCTATCGGCCGCCGGCGTTCCCGCTCTGTAAGCCTGCCTGAACTACCCGCGCCGCGGTCAAGCCCCAGGCTCCTGCTCATCCAGCGACCGCCCGATCAATGGCAGGCTGGAAAGACAAGAGCCGATGTCTTCCGATGGTCTCGCCATCAGCTTTGGGCTAACTTCCCCATTCTCCCGCTTCGAGCTCGACACACGGCGGTTTGGATGGCGCACGACAATCTGTGTCGGCTTTGTCGTGTCCGTGACAGACGCCTGAAAGGCCCGTTCGCGCGTTTTGCCGCCGTCTAAGCGGCTGGAATTTAATGACAAAGTTTCTTCTGGGATCGGCCGATCACGCTGGTACGCTTTTTGCGATGCTTGGTGTGAGGCGGCACGAGCTGCCTATCGGCACTTGTGTCGCGGGCAGTCGCGATAATTAGAACGAAGGAAGGAAAGCTATTATGTCAGGTCTGCGTCAGATCGCCTTTTACGGAAAAGGCGGCATCGGCAAGTCCACCACGTCCCAAAATACGCTCGCTGCCCTTGTCGACCTCGGGCAGAGAATCCTCATCGTAGGATGCGACCCCAAAGCCGATTCCACACGCTTGATCCTGAATTCGAAAGCTCAGGATACCGTCCTGGATCTCGCCGCACAGGAAGGCTCGGTGGAAGACCTCGAACTCCAGGACGTGCTCAAGGTGGGCTACAGAGGCATCAAGTGCGTGGAGTCCGGCGGCCCCGAGCCGGGTGTCGGTTGCGCCGGCCGCGGCGTCATCACCTCGATCAATTTCCTCGAGGAGAATGGCGCTTATGACGATGTCGATTATGTCTCCTATGACGTCCTCGGCGACGTGGTATGCGGCGGCTTCGCCATGCCGATCCGCGAAGGCAAGGCCCAGGAGATCTATATCGTCATGTCCGGCGAGATGATGGCGCTCTATGCCGCCAACAACATCGCCAAGGGCATCCTCAAATATGCCCATTCGGGCGGTGTGCGGCTGGGCGGGCTGATCTGCAATGAACGTCAAACCGACCGCGAACTCGATCTGGCCGAAGCACTGGCTGGCCGATTGAATTCCAAGCTCATCCACTTCGTGCCCCGCGACAACATCGTCCAACATGCCGAACTCAGGAAGATGTCGGTGATCCAGTACGCGCCGGACTCAAAGCAGGCAGGGGAATACCGCGCTCTGGCCGAGAAGATCCACGCCAATTCGGGCCAGGGTACGATCCCGACGCCGATCACCATGGAGGAGCTGGAGGAGATGCTGCTCGACTTCGGCATCATGAAGACCGACGAGCAGATGCTTGCCGAGCTTCACTCCAAGGAAGCGGCGAAGGCGGCGGCCCAGTAGTGACATTAGCGCTGCCATGAATCGGCGCGCCTTGCAGAGAACGGCGCCTATTCTTTGAGGCGTCACCCAACCTTGAAAGGGGGACTCATGAGCCGGGAATACGAGAATGACGGTGCTCTTCATGCGAAGCTTATCGAAGAGGTGCTGTCGCATTATCCCGACAAGGCGGCGAAGCGCCGCAAGAAGCACCTCAACGTCGCAAAGAGCGGCAACGAGGCTGGCGGGGAAAGCGAGGTCCTTTCCGAATGCGACGTCAAATCGAACATCAAGTCCATTCCCGGGGTGATGACGATTCGCGGCTGTGCATATGCTGGTTCGAAAGGCGTGGTGTGGGGGCCAGTCAAGGATATGGTCCATATCTCGCACGGCCCGGTCGGCTGCGGCCAATATTCTTGGTCGCAGCGCCGCAACTACTACGTCGGTACAACGGGCGTCGACACGTTCGGGACAATGCAGTTCACCTCCGATTTCCAGGAGAAGGACATCGTCTTCGGCGGCGACAAGAAGCTGGAACAGATCATTGACGAGATTGAAGTCTTGTTTCCGCTCAACAACGGCATCACCGTGCAGTCCGAATGCCCTATCGGCCTGATTGGCGATGACACCGAGGCCGTTTCTCGCAAAAAGACCAAGGAGTATGACAAGACGATCGTGCCGGTACGCTGCGAGGGCTTCCGCGGCGTCTCGCAGTCGCTTGGCCACCACATCGCCAATGATGCAATCCGGGATTGGGTCTTCGACAAAAAGGATGTCAAGTTCGAGGCCGGCCCCTACGACGTCAACGTCATCGGCGACTACAATATCGGCGGCGATGCCTGGGCCTCGCGCATACTGCTTGAGGAGATAGGGCTGCGCGTGGTTGGCAACTGGTCGGGTGACGCCACACTCGCAGAGATCGAGCGCGCCCCGAAGGCTAAGCTCAATCTTATCCACTGCTACCGGTCGATGAATTACATCTGTCGGCATATGGAGGAAAAGTATGGCGTCGCCTGGATGGAGTACAATTTCTTCGGTCCCTCCCAGATCGAAGCCTCTCTGCGCAACATAGCCAAGCATTTTGGGCCGGAAATCGAGGAGAAGACCGAAAAGGTCATTGCCAAGTACAGGCCGCTTGTTGATGCGGTCATCGCCAAGTACCTGTCGCGCCTGGAAGGAAATACCGTGATGCTCTATGTCGGCGGCCTGCGCCCCCGCCACGTCGTCACGGCCTACGAGGACCTCGGCATGGTCATCGTGGGCACCGGCTATGAATTCGCCCACAGCGACGACTATCAGCGCACCGGCCACTACGTGAAGAACGGCACGCTGATCTACGATGACGTGACCGGCTATGAGTTGGAGAAATTCATCGAAGGGATTCGCCCAAATCTGGTCGGCTCGGGAATCAAAGAAAAATACCCGGTGCAGAAGATGGGCATACCGTTCCGCCAGATGCATTCCTGGGATTATTCAGGCCCGTATCACGGCTACGACGGCTTTGCCATTTTCGCACGTGATGTGGATCTCGCCATTAACAACCCGGTCTGGGACCTATTCCACGCGCCTTGGAAAAGAAGCCGGGGCGATGAGCGGGCGATGGCTGCCGAATAAACATTTGCTTCAGCCCCAGTCTCCCACTGAGACGGTGAACTCCCGCGGCCTCTGATCCGCCGGAGCCTGGAACGTCTTGACGTCCTGAGCTGCCGTCCCGCGCAGCCAGATGCAAAAGAGGTAATCATCATGCCGCAGTCGGCTGAAAAAATTCTCGATCACGCTCCCCTGTTCCGCGAGCCGGAATACAGAAAGATGCTCGCTGAGAAGAAGCTAAACTTCGAATGTCCGCACCCCGATGAAATCGTTTCCGATCAGCGCGATTTCACCCAGACGTGGGAATACCGCGAAAAGAACCTCGCCCGCAAAGCGCTTGTCGTGAACCCGGCCAAGGCCTGCCAGCCGCTGGGTGCGGTATTCGCTGCCGCCGGCTTCGAGCGAACCATGTCCTTCGTCCACGGCAGCCAAGGTTGCGTCGCCTATTACCGCTCGCACCTGTCGCGCCATTTCAAGGAGCCTGCCGCGGCGGTCTCCTCCTCAATGACCGAGGATGCGGCGGTGTTTGGCGGCCTGAAGAACATGGTCGACGGGCTCGCCAACACCTACCAGCTCTACGACCCCAAGATGATTGCCGTGTCGACGACCTGTATGGCAGAGGTCATTGGCGACGACCTGCACAGCTTCATCCAGAACGCCAAGGACGAAGATTCAGTCCCGCGCGACTTCGACGTGCCCTTTGCCCACACCCCGGCCTTCGTTGGCAGTCATGTCGACGGCTATGACAACATGGTCAAAGGCATTTTGGAGCACTTCTGGAAAGGTCAGGAGCGTACGCAAATCGAAGGAACCATCAACATCATTCCGGGCTTCGACGGCTTCTGCGTCGGCAACAACCGGGAGCTCAAGCGCCTGCTCGATGTAATGGGCGTGTCCTATACATTGATCCAGGATGCCTCTGACCAGTTCGATACGCCTTCGGACGGTGAATACCGCATGTATGACGGGGGCACGAAGATCAACGAGGTGAAGAAGGCCCTCAACGCCGAGGCAACGCTTTCGCTGCAGCATCACAACACCCGAAAGACACTGGGCTATTGCGAGGAGGTCGGGCAGGCGACGGCCTCGTTCCACTATCCGCTCGGCGTTCAGGCGACGGACGAATTCCTGATGGAGGTCGCGGCGATTTCCGGCAAGGAGATTCCCGAGGCAATTCGCCTCGAGCGCGGCCGACTGGTAGACGCCATGGCGGACAGCCAATCCTGGCTGCATGGTAAGAAATACGCCATCTACGGTGATCCCGACTTCGTTCACGCAATGGCCCGCTTTGTCATGGAGACCGGCGGCGAGCCAACCCATTGCCTCGCCACCAATGGCACCTCGGCATGGGAAGCCGATTTGAAGAAGCTGCTAGCATCCTCGCCTTTCGGCAAGGCTGCCCAGGTTTGGGCGGGCAAGGACCTGTGGGCGCTGCGCTCGCTGCTCTTTACCGAGCCGGTGGACCTTTTGATCGGCAATTCCTACGGCAAGTACCTGGAGCGCGACACCGGAACGCCGCTGATCCGGCTGATGTTTCCGATCTTCGATCGGCACCATCATCACCGCTTTGCGCTCTTTGGCTACCAGGGCGCGTTGCGCGTGCTGACGACGATCCTCGACAAGATCTTCGACAAACTCGATCGCGAGACGAGCGAGACGGGTGTGACGGATTATTCCTATGACCTCACGCGCTAAGAGCCGTGGCCGGCTTTTCGCCGAGGCCATTCCTTGCCCAATGGACTGGGGAGGCTGAGCGATGTCCTCCCTCAGCGCCAAAATCAAGGACGCCTTCGATGAGCCCGCCTGCGATAAGAACCGTGGCAAAGATGCCAAGGCGCGCAAGGAGGGCTGCTCGAAGTCGCTGACACCAGGGGCGGCAGCCGGCGGCTGCGCCTTTGACGGAGCCAAGATCGTCCTGCAGCCGATCACCGACGTTGCGCATCTGGTCCATGCGCCGCTCGCCTGCGAGGGCAATTCTAGGGACAACCGTGGTGCGGTTTCGTCAGGGCCGACCTTGTGGCGGACAAGCTTCACGACCGACCTCACCGAACTCGACCTGGTGATGGGGCAGGGCGAGCGGAAACTCTTCAAGGCGATCCGCGAGATCAAGCACACATACGCGCCGCCGGCGATCTTCGTCTACTCAACTTGCGTAACGGCGCTGATCGGTGACGACATCGAGGCCGTGTGCAAACGCGCCACGGAAAAGTTCGGTTTGGCCGTGGTGCCGATCAATGCGCCTGGCCTGGCAGGCTCCAAGAACCTCGGCAACAAGCTCGCCGCCGAGGCGTTGCTCGATCATGTCATCGGCACGGTCGAACCCGACGACCCCGGGCCCTACGACATCAACATCCTTGGCGAATTCAACCTCTCGGGCGAATTCTGGCTTGTAAAGCCGCTCCTCGATCGGCTCGGCATCCGGGTGCGCGCCTGCATTCCCGGCGATGCGCGTTACCGCGACATTGCTTCCGCGCACCGCGCCCGGGCGGCAATGATCGTGTGCTCGACCGCGCTGATCAGTCTTGCCCGCAAGATGGAGGAGCGCTGGGACATCCCGTTCTTCGAGGGCTCCTTCTATGGCATCTCCGACACATCGCAAGCTCTTCGCAACCTTGTCAGGCTGCTGGTGAGGAAGGGCGCCGATCCGGAGATCCTCGAGCGCACGGAGACGCTGATCGCGCAGCAGGAGGCGATCGCGTGGAAGAAACTCGAATCCTACCGGCAAAGGCTCCAAGGCAAGCGCGTGCTGCTCAACACAGGCGGTGTGAAGTCCTGGTCGGTTGTCCGTGCGCTGATGGAGATCGGAATCGAGATCGTCGGCACCTCGGTCAAGAAATCTACGGTGCAGGACAAGGAGCGCATCAAACAAGTTCTCAAGCACGACAAGCATATGTTCGAATACATGGCTGCGCGCGAGCTGTACGCCATGCTCTCTGAACACAGGGCCGATATCATGCTGTCGGGCGGTCGCACGCAATTCATTGCGCTCAAGGCCAAGACGCCCTGGCTCGATATCAACCAGGAGCGCCAGCACCCTTATGCCGGCTATGCCGGCATGGTGGAACTCGTACGCCAGATCGACCTCGCCATTCACAATCCGGTCTGGTCTCAGGTGCGCCAGCCGGCCCCGTGGGATTGCCAGCCTGATCTAAAAGACGAACTGCCATGCACGAAGAAGGAGTCCGGGCACCTGTTCGATGAATTCGCCGGCGCGACGGCACACGAGTTCAGCGAGTGTTGAGGCGACCGATGGCCCGCATCCTTCCCCAGACCAAATCCGCGGCGGTGAACCCGCTGAAGTCGTCGCAGCCGCTGGGTGCCGCCTTTGCCTTTCTTGGGGTCGACGGCGCGATGCCGCTGTTCCACGGCAGCCAGGGATGCACAAGCTTCGCGCTCGTGCTCTTCGTACGGCACTTCAAAGAAACGATTCCATTGCAGACAACAGCGATGGATGAGGTGGCGACCATCCTCGGCGCTGCCGACCATCTTGAAGAAGCCATCCTCAACCTCAAGAACCGCACGAAGCCAAAGCTGATCGGGGTGTGCACGACCGCGCTGGTGGAGACGCGTGGCGAAGATTGCGCGAGTGATATTGCGAACATCAAGCTGAAGCACACGCAAGAGCTTGCGGGTACGGAGGTCGTGCTGGCCAACACGCCGGATTTTGACGGCGCGATCGAAGAGGGCTGGGCCAAGGCAGTCACCGCAATGATCAAAGGGATTACAGGCTCGGGCGAACGTGCGCGGCAGCCGAAGAAGATCGCGATCCTGCCCGGATGCAACCTCACTGTCGCCGACATCGAGCATATGCGTGACATGGTTGAAAGCTTTGGGCTCAAGCCGGTTATTCTGCCCGACATTTCAGGCTCGCTCGACGGTACGGTTCCTGACCGCTGGGTAGCGACCACATACGGCGGCACCAGCGTCGAAGACATTCGCGAGTTGGGCACGGCCATGCAATGCATCGCCATCGGTGAGCACATGCGCCGCCCGGCGAAAGCGCTGCACGGGTTGACCGGCGTGCCTTACGTGTTGTTCCAGTCACTGACTGGGCTGCAGGACACGGACCGCTTCGTGTCGCTGCTGTCTGCGATTTCGGGCGCGGCGGTACCGGCCCGCGTGCGCCGGCGCCGGGCGCAATTGCAGGACGCGATGCTCGACGGACATTTCCATTTCGGCGGCAAGAAAATTGCCATCGCTGCCGAACCAGACCAGCTGTTCCAACTTGCGACCTTCTTTGCTGGCCTCGGCTCCGAGATAGCCGCGGCCGTCACAACGACCGACAGGTCTAAAATTCTCGAGAAAGTCCCGGCGGTTTCGGTTCAGATCGGCGATCTCGGCGATCTGGAAAGTCTTGCCGTCGGTGCTGACCTGCTTGTCACGCATTCGCACGGGCGCCAAGCATCGGAGCGGCTCCGAATTCCGCTCATGCGCATCGGGTTCCCGGTCTTCGATCGACTAGGCAGCCAGCACAAGCTCGCAATTCTCTATCAGGGCACCCGCGACATGATCTTCGAGGTCGCCAGCATCTTCCAGGCCAACCAACACGCGCCCACTCCTGAGGCGCTTGATCC
>NZ_RZPF01000232.1:0-8464 GCF_004022735.1 Mesorhizobium sp. M7A.F.Ca.AU.001.01.1.1 | reverse complement strand
GGGTGAAAGCGTTGACGCGAAGTTTGGACATGCGAGCCTCCTCGATAACCGATTGTGTTTTGCAAGCAGTTTTTTGTAACAAACCGATTGTGAATTGCAAGCGGTATTTTCAAGCTCAAACGAAGCCCACGCAACGGTCAAGTGGCCCTCGCTATGGATTCCCCGGCCAAGAGCCGGAAATTGGTATGGATGTCGAAGCGGATTGGCCGACATTGCTCGCCGCGACCGGCCGTCGTCGCGAAGAGAAATTACCCCTTCAGCATCTCCGCCACTTCGGGTGCGAAATAGGTCAGGATGCCGTCGCAGCCGGCGCGCTTGAAGGCGAGCAGCGATTCCAGCATTGCCTTCTCGCCGTCGATCCAGCCATTGGCGCCTGCCGCCTTGATCATCGAATATTCGCCCGACACCTGGTAGGCGAAGGTCGGCATCTGGAACTCGTCCTTCAGCCGCCGGATGATGTCGAGATAGGGCAGGCCGGGCTTGACCATCAGCATGTCGGCGCCCTCGGCGATGTCCTGTTCGGCCTCTCTCACCGCCTCGTCCGAATTGGCATGGTCGATGTAATAGGTCTTCTTGTCGCCCTTGAGCAGACCGGCGGTGCCCACCGCCTCGCGATAGGGTCCGTAGAAGGCCGAGGCGAATTTGGTCGCATAGGACATGATCGCCACGTCCTGAAAACCATTGGCATCGAGCGCGTCGCGGATGGCGCCGATGCGGCCGTCCATCATGTCGGACGGTGCGATGATGTCGGCGCCGGCGGCCGCCTGGATGACTGCGGCGGCGGTCACCTGTTCCACTGTCTCGTCGTTGACGATGATGCCGTCGCGCAGGATGCCGTCATGGCCGTGGCTGGTGAATGGGTCGAGCGCTGCGTCGGTGATGATGCCGATCTGCGGTACCGCATCCTTGATCGCGCGGGTGGCGCGGTTGATGACATTGTCGGGATCGAGGATGTGCGAGCCGGTCTGGTCGCGCAGCGAGATGTCCACATTGGGGAAGGTGGCGAGGGCGGGAATGCCGAGTTTTGCCGCGCGCTCTGCCTCCTTGACGGCGAGATCGATCGACAGGCGGAAGACGCCGGGCATGGCGGCGATCGGCTCGCAAACACCCTTGCCCTCGACGACGAAGATCGGCCAGATCAAATCGTCGACCGTGAGCCGGTTCTCTTGCACCAGACGGCGCGACCAGTCGGCCTTGCGCATGCGGCGCAGACGGCGGCTGCCGGTGATTTCGTCGACGCCGCGCGCGCCGGCGGGCTTTGCGGGGGTGAATTTGTTCATCGCCAGTACTCTCGTTCGGGCAGGCTTTTACCACGAGCTCCCGCCGCTGACCAATGCGGCACGATTGTGCCAGCGACCGGGTCGAGGCCTATTCGGGTTGCCCATTGCCTGACAGAATCTGTGCCGCGCCCCTGATGGCGACACGGAAAGCCTCGTCGAAGCCGACACCGCGCACCTGCCAGATGTAGGTCTTGCCGGCCATGGCCAGCCGCCAGTCGGCGATCCAGCCCAGTTCCTTGTCGCTCCAGACGAGACTGCCGTAAAGCGCCTGGTCGGCGCCGGCCTTCTCCGCAAGGGTGTCGAGCTTCGTCATCTCGGCATTGCGAAGCGCCTGATCGTCCAATCCGGCCTGCGACAGCTGCGCCACCGTGGGAAAAGTCACCTGCATGGCCAGCGGTACGGCGGCATTGCCGAACGATTCGCGCATCAGCATGCCACGGTCGTCCTCGGCATCGAGCGCGTAATGCGTTGTTCCGCGCTCGGTCGCCAAAAACACCACCAGCCGTGGCCGCTCGGTCAGCCACGGCCTGCTGCCGAGCGAAGCCAGCACCGGGTCGACGTCAGCAGGCTTGTACTGGCAGTAGAGATTATGAGGCCGATCGTACGTGCCCTGGTCGTCATGGTTGGGAATGCCTTCCATGCGGTCGCGATAGTGGAAACTGGCGACGAAGGTGCCGGCTTTGTCGCGCAATGCCGTCATTTCAGGTTTCGCCGGCAGGCGCTGATCGCCGGAAACCCGCACCAGAACCGCGTCGAGGCAGCGCTTGAAGCCGGACTGGCGGTTCTTCTCGTACTTGCCGTTGACGATGGTCTGCGAGCTGTAGAGGTCTTCCAAAGTCCCCGCCATGACCGGGTGAACAGCCAAGCAGAGGCTCAGCCCGATTGCCACCGGCGCAAGGTGCGAAAATCGAGTCATAAACAATCGTCCCGTTCGAAGACCCAGCAGGTACGCTGCAATGAACTCTACCCAGTTTTCCGTATTGCAGCTCTATTTTTAGCACTGGCTCCTGGTCCGGGCCAGAGCTTGCACCGGTGTCCTCGCCATTGACGCACCCATGCGCCACGCTTTAGCACTTCAGTCCCGGCGGCCGGGAGAGGGATTCTTTCACGATGGATTTTGGCGGAGGCGACGAGATCCGCTTCGAACATCTGGGCCGGGCCGGCGTCGTCACCTTGACGCGGCCGCAGGCGCTCAATGCCTTGACGCACCGCATGATCGGGGCGCTCGACGCCGCTCTTTCCGCCTGGGAGGCCGACCAGGGCATCGACGTCATCGTCGTCAAGGCAGAGGGCAGGGCCTTTTCGGCCGGCGGCGATATCCTGCATGTCTATGAGACAGGTCGGGCGGGAAAACCGCCGGTCGAGTTCTTCGCCGACGAATACCGGCTCAACGCCCGCATCAACAGCTACAAGAAGCCCTATGTCGCCCTGATCGACGGTATCGTCATGGGTGGCGGCGTCGGCATCTCCTTCCACGGCTCGCACCGGGTGATGACCGAGAATGCCCAGTTTGCCATGCCGGAAGTCGGCATCGGCTTCTTTCCGGATGTTGGCGCCAGCCACCTGCTGCCCGATCTCGGCGGCTCCTTCGGCATGTATCTGGCGCTGACCGGCAATCGCATTCGATATGGCGATGCGCTGTGGTCTGGGCTGGCCACCCATACCATCAAGGCCGAGGACCAGGCTGGCTTCCTCGACCGGCTGGCGTTGACCGGCGATCCGGAATCGGTGCTGCGCGGCTTCTTCGTGCAGGCAAGGCGAGAAACCGACAGGCCGACGCTGGAGGCGATTGTCCGTCATTTTTCGCAACCGTCCCTGAACCGCGTCATCGACAGCCTCGAGCGTGCGGCCGCCGCCGATGAGTTCGCGGCAAAGACGCTGGCGACGATCCGCACCCGCTCGCCGACCAGCCTGCGCGTCGCCTGGCGGCAGATCAGCGCCGGACTGACGCTGTCCATGGAAGCCTGCATGAAGATGGAGTTCCGCATCCTCAACCGGATGCTCGCCGGCCATGATTTCTACGAAGGCATCCGCGCTGCCATCATCGACAAGGGCTCGAAGCCGCAATGGCGGCCGGCAAGCCTCGCAGCGGTCAGCGAAGCGGATGTCGACGCCTATTTCGCTCCGCTCGGCGAACGGGAACTCCTGATATGAGCGAGGTGACCTCAAGGCGCATCGTTCTGCAGCCCTCGGGGGTGGAGGTGATCTTCGCCTGGTTCCAGCGCGTCATATCGGGCTACTGCCTGCTGTTCGGCATTCTCTACTGGATCAAGCTGATCGGCTTTTATCCGGGCACACTGTGGCGTTTCGACCTGATGCCCGTGCACTGGCAGGTCGCGGCGGTGGTGCTCGCCGTGTTCTTTCCCTTTGCCGCTGCCGGCCTGTGGATGCTGGCGTCCTGGGGCCCGGTGATATGGTTCATTTGCGCGGTGACCGAGACGGTCATGTACGCCGGCTTTCCCGAGTTGTTCGGCCACCGCTTGCTGATTGTCGTCTCGCATGCGGCGGTGGCGGTGCTCTACGTCGTCTTTCGCGTCGTCATCTACCTGCAGAAGCGCCCGGTCCGCCACTAAGCCGTTGAACCCATTGGCGGCCCGGCTGTCGCCTCGAATGAGCCCTGCAATCGTTGCCGAAATCTTTAGGTTAATTATCCTTGCTCGGGTGACCGTTCGTTAAGCCTCTTCCGAAACCTCTTACCGGTAAGCTCTTGTTAGCCCTAGCGTTTAAGTCGAATTTTATGAGTATTCGATAGTGTCGCGATCAAGGTGAAAAACAAAAAATCACCAGGGCGACAAACGAGAGGCAAAGACAATGATCAATTCGCGTCCGGCGGCGAAGACCGCCAACGTATCCGACGATCGCCGTGAGGCTATCCGTTCCCTGTACATGGAATCGCTGCAGCTTGTTGAACGGCTGCACCGCCGCCTGCTTGATGTGATCAAAGACGAATTCGACCGCAACGGCCGTTCCGACATCAATGCCATCCAGGCACTGCTGCTGTTCAACATCGGCAATTCCGAACTGACCGCGGGCGAGCTGCGCTCGCGTGGCTACTATCTCGGCTCGAACGTCTCCTACAATCTGAAGAAGCTGGTCGATCTCGGCTTCATCAACCATCAGCGCTCGCGCATCGACCGCCGTTCGGTCCGTGTCTCGCTGACGCCGAAGGGCAATGAGGTGGCCGAGGTCGTCGCCGGCCTCTATGAGCGTCATGTCGGCTCGATCGAACAGGTCGGCGGCATCAACACCGATGAGTTCAAGCAGATGAACCGCGCTTTGCAGCGGCTCGACCGCTTCTGGAACGACACCATCGCCTACCGGATGTAAGGATGTAAGACATCCGCCGCATCGGATCCGGCCCGCGCCACAGAAGCGCGGCCGAAATATCGACCTTCAGTCAGGGCCGGTGCCGAGAGGCATCGGCCTTTCTTTGATTTGGCTGGTCATTGCACCGCGTGGTCGATCGCCGATCGATACCCAAAAAGCACGGTCCGTTCTTTTCGGAATGCTGGCCGGTCGGATTTGGCCGCAAGGCCACGTTGCCGCCATATTCCAATGGAACCGAGAATGGCAGTGATGCTGTGGTGAAGGCCATGCGTTCACCCGCAGCCCGTATCGCGCCTGTGCATTGTCACACCAAGCTGATACGGACCATGGTTGGCTAATTGTTAAGATTGCCAATTTTACAGTGCGGGCGAGATCGCCCGGTGATCAACGCAGCAAGTGATCGAACTGCTACCAATGTCTGGAACGTCCATGAAAACCAGCCGTCGTTTTTTCCTGTCCGGAGCCTCCGCGCTCGCAGCCGCGGTGGTCGCCGGCGGCGCCAATGCGCAGGATGTGATCGGTGATATCCTGAAATCCTCGGCGCGCGGCAATTGGGACGACCAGTTCGACGCCCGCGCCAGCGAGGGTGGCAAGGTGGCTTCGACGCTGCCGATCTTCAGCCCGCAGACCGTTGCCTTCACGGAACAGGCGGTCGGGCAATACCAGAACATTGTCGGGCAGGGTGGCTGGGTCGAGGTTCCCGCGACCAAGAAGCTGCAGCTTGGCGTCGATGATCCCGATGTGGTGCCGTTGCGCAAGCGGCTGATGGTTTCCGGCGACCTGTCGCAGAGCGCCGGCATTTCGACGGCTTTCGATTCCTATGTCGACTCGGCAGTCAAGCGCTTCCAACTGCGTCACGGCCTGCCGGCTGATGGCTCGATGGGCAAATACACCTATGCGGCGATGAACGTTTCGGCGCAGATCCGGCTTGGCCAGTTGCAGACCAATCTGCAGCGGCTGCGCGAGAAGGCCGGCACGCTGGGCAGCCGCTACGTGCTGGTCGACATTCCGGCAGCCCAGGTCGAAGCGGTCGAGAACGACCGCGTCGTGCTTCGCCACACCGCGATCGTCGGCAAGATCGATCGCCAGACGCCGATCGTCAATTCCAAGATCACCGAGATCATCGTCAATCCATACTGGAACGCGCCGGTCTCGATCGTGCGCAAGGACATCATTCCGCTGATGCGGAAAAATCCCGATTATCTCAAGAACAGCCACATCCGCCTGTTCGCGCCCGATGGCAGCGAAGTCGATCCGATGAATGTCGACTGGTCGACCGACGACGCCGCCAAGTACCGGTTCCGTCAGGATCCCGGCTCGGAAAACGCCATGGCTTCGGTGAAGATCAATTTCCCGAGCCCTGATGGCGTCTACATGCACGACACGCCGCAGCAGAGCCTGTTCGGCAAGATGTTGCGTTTCGATTCCTCGGGCTGCGTGCGCGTGCAGAATGTGCGCGACCTCGTCACCTGGATCCTGCGCGACACGCCCGGCTGGGACCGCCAGCATTTCGAGGCGGCGATCAAGACCGGTGAAAACACGCCGATCCAGGTCACCAATCCGGTGCCGGTCCACTTCCTCTATCTCTCGGCCTGGTCGACCGGTCCGGGCGTGGTGCAGTTCCGCGACGACGTCTACGCGCTTGATGGCAACAACGAGCTGCAGATCACGTCCGCGCTTTAAATATTTGATTTCTATTTAAAAAGGCCGCCTCTCAGGGCGGCCTTTTTTCATTGATTGGGTGCCGCGGCGTTTTTCACGGGAGGGCGGCTGGACGGATCGGCCGGCTTTGCGCATGGTCGGCGGGAAAGCCTGGAACCGGACCATGGAAGTCGCTGTCTTCATTCTGGTCGTGCTCGTCTTCGTGGCGCTTTCCGGCGCGCTGGTTCGCCTGGTGCGGGTGCCGTTGCCGGTGCTTCAGATTGCGATCGGTGCCGCGCTCGCCTGGCCGGTGCGCGGCATCCATGTCGAGATCAATCCGGAGCTGTTCCTGCTGGTGTTCATTCCGCCGCTGCTGTTCGGCGATGCCTATGGCGCACCGAAGCGTGAACTGATGGCGCTGCGCGGACCGATCCTGGATCTGGCCATAGGGCTGGTCTTCTTCACCATCGTCGGCTTCGGCTACGCCTTGCATTGGCTAGTGCCGAGCATCCCTCTGGTGGTCGCTTTTGCGCTTGCCGCGGTGCTGTCGCCGACCGACGCGGTGGCCGTGTCCTCGATCGTCGACAGGAATGTCGTCCCGGCGCGGCTGATGCACATTCTCGAAGGCGAGTCGCTGCTCAACGACGCTTCAGGCCTCGTCATGTTCCGCTTCGCCGTCGCAGCAGTGCTGACCGGCAGCTTTTCCCTTGCCGCGGCTTCGTTCAGTTTTCTCTATGCCGTGGCGATCGGCATCCTGATCGGCGTCGCGGCGCTGTTCGTTGCCGCCAAGCTGCTGCAATTGCTCAACCGGATCGGCGGCGTGCCGGCCGAAGCGCAGGTGCTGGTGATGGTTCTGCTGCCCTTCATCGCCTATCTCGGCGCCGAGCATGTCGGAGCGTCCGGTATTCTGGCGGCTGTTACCGCCGGCCTGCTCACCGGCGGCTCCGGCGTGTTTCGCTTCCTCGGCGTCTCGGCCCGCATGCAGACGATGTCGCTGTGGACGACGCTTTCCTTCGTTTTCAACGGTGCTCTCTTCATCGTGCTCGGCCTGCAGCTTCCCGACATCATCCGCCATGTGCCGCCGGAACTCATGAGCCTGCACCCGATCATCCAGCCGATCGCGACCGTCGTGGCGCTGACGCTGTGCCTGATCGCGTTGCGCTTCCTGTGGATATGGGTAGGCGATCTCGCAGCCGGCATCGCCGCACGTCTGGGCAAGCGCAAGGTGGAGCCGTTCGGGTTGCGCGTGCGGCTCGCCGGTTCGGTGGCCGGCGTGCGCGGCGCCATCACGCTGGCCGGCATATTGTCGCTGCCGCTCGCCATGCCGGACGGCTCGCCGTTCCCGGCACGCGATCTGGTCATTTTCCTGGCCGCCGGCGTCATCATCTGTTCGCTGGTCTTCGCCAGTCTCGCTCTGCCGACGATCGCCAGGGGGCTGGTCGAGCCGGGTGAGGATGCCGGCGCCGCCGAGGAGCGGCTGGCGCGTGTCGGCGCCGCCAAGGCGGCAATCGCGCGCATCGAGAGCATCGCCGGAGCCGCAGATGATGAGGGAGGCGAGGTGCCCGGCGCCAGGCTTGCCGCCGCCGACAGCATCGTCGCCGGGTACCGGCGCCGCATCGCCGCCTCGGACGAAGCCGATGAGGCCCGCGCCGAGGCGCGTGAAGCCGGAAGGCTGGAGCTCGAATTGAGATTTGCGGGCATCGAAGCCGAGCGCGAAGCCGTGCGCGCCATGTTTCGCAGCGGCGAGATCAACGACCATACGTCGCAGGCGCTGTTTACCGAGATCACGCTCACCGAGGCATTGCTGAGGGGCCGGAAGGCGAGGAAATAACGACGCGCGGGCCTGGCTGGCGCAATCCGGCCAGCAAATTTCGCGTGGCAAACGTGGCGGGGCGAAAACAACTGTGTTAATGGCGCCGCGTGCAGGTTGCCCAAAAGTGTACAGCGGTTTGGGCAACGACATGCATAAACAAAATTGCCCCCGAACCCCGAGGATTTCAGGCTATGGCAACAGCAGCGGCAGTGTCGAACAAATTCGAATCCTTCTTCGAAACCACGCTGGCCGACGCCGATCCGGAGATTTTCGGCGCCATCCGCAACGAACTCGGCCGCCAGCGCCACGAGATCGAGCTGATCGCCTCGGAAAACATTGTTTCCCGCGCGGTGCTTGAGGCGCAGGGCTCGATCATGACCAACAAATATGCCGAGGGCTATCC
>NZ_RZPF01000231.1:0-8495 GCF_004022735.1 Mesorhizobium sp. M7A.F.Ca.AU.001.01.1.1 | reverse complement strand
ACCCGAAGGGCCGCGATTACGCGCGCTATGCCGGGGCGACCGCCATCACCCCCAACCGCAAGGAACTCGGCGAGGCCGTCGGCCATGCGGTGTTCGCCGATGACGAGATCGTGGCTGCCGCGCGCCAGCTGATTTCGGCACATGGTTTCGATTTCGTCGTTGCGACGCGCAGCGAAAAGGGCATGAGCGTGGTCGGCCCCGACGAGGCGCGCCACATCGCCACCCAGGCGCGCGAAGTGTTCGACGTTTCGGGCGCCGGCGATACGGTGATCGCGAGCTTCGCGCTGGCGCTGGCCGTAGGCGCCGATACGGTCATGGCCGCTTCGATCGCCAATGCCGCTGGTGGCGTCGTTGTGGGAAAACGCGGCACAGCGCGGCTGACGGTCGAGGAACTCACCGGCGCGCTGTTCCGTTCACATGGGCCGACCGCCCACAAGGACGCCATCCTCGACGCCACATCGGCCGCCCGCATGGTGGCGGCGTGGAAGGAAGAGGGCCTGAGCGTCGGCTTCACCAATGGTTGCTTCGACATCCTGCATGCCGGCCATGTCAGCTTGCTGCACGCGGCGCGAAGCCAGTGCGACCGGCTGGTGCTCGGCCTCAACAGCGATGCCTCGGTGCGGCGCCTGAAGGGCGCCGGCCGGCCGGTCAACGACCAGCACGACCGCGCCTGCGTGCTGGCAGCACTCGCCTCGGTCGACGCGGTCGTGGTGTTCGAGGAAGATACGCCGCTGGCGCTGATCGAAGCGCTGCTGCCCGACATACTGGTCAAGGGCGCCGATTACACGGTCGATACCGTGGTCGGCGCCGATGTGGTGCAGAAGGCCGGCGGACGCGTCGTGCTGGTCGATCTCGTCGCTGGAAAAAGCACCACCAACACCATTGGCAAATTGCGCGCCGGCGGCACCACAAACTGAGGGTTTCATGTCCGACTTGAACGATTACCTTGTCCGCTCGGCGGCTGCCATATCAGCCATGGTCGAACGGGACCTGACCGGTGAGATGGAGCGGGCGGCGAGCGCGGTGGTGACGGCGCTTTCGTCGGGGAAGGCCTTGCTCATCGCCGGCAATGGCGGCTCGGCCAGCGACGCCATCCACATTGCCGGCGAACTGGTCGGCCGCTTTCTCAAGGAGCGCAAGGCCTACAATGTCATCGCGCTGCCGGCCAATGCGGCGGTGCTGACCGCCTGGGGCAACGACTATGGCTTCGACACGGTGTTTTCGCGCCAGGTCGAGGCGCATGGCGCGGCCGGCGGCGTGCTTCTGGCAATCTCGACCAGCGGCAATTCGCCGAGCATCCTCGCCGCCGCCGAACAGGCACGGAGGATGGACATGACGGTGATCGGCATGACCGGCGATACCGGCGGCAAGCTGAAACCTCTGTCCGATATCCTGCTCAACGTTCCGTCGACCTCGACGCCGATCATCCAGCAGGGGCATCTGTGCCTTTATCATCATCTGTGCGAGGTGGTCGAAGCGCGCCTCAGCAATGGCTGATCCCACGACCTCTGGCCGCTATCCGCTGGCTGAGCCGGGCCTGTGGGTCGAGCAGGTCGGCTCAAAGGTGTTCGCCGCCGGCTCTCCGGCGCTGTTCCTCGACCGCGACGGCACCATCAATATCGATACGGGCTATCCGGATGATCCTGGCGAAATGGTGCTGCGCGCGGATATAGCCGCGGTGATAGCCGCCGCCAACGGGGCCGGCATTCCCGTCATCGTCGTCACCAACCAGTCCGGCATCGCGCGCGGCTATTTCGGCTGGAGCGATTTCGCCGCCGTCAATGGCCGCGTGCTCGAACTGCTACGCGCCGACAATGCGTTCGTCGACATGGTCCTTGCCTGCGCCTATCACGAGGCGGGCTCCGGCCCGCTCGCGGCCGCAGATCATCCGATGCGCAAGCCCAATCCGGGCATGCTGCTGGAGGCGGCCAGTCGCCTCGGGCTCGATCTGCGGCGTTCGCTGATCGTCGGCGACAAGGAGGCCGACATGGAGGCGGGACAACGCGCCGGCCTCTCGCAGGGCTGGCTGGTGGACGGGCAAGCGGCTGTCCGACGGGGCTTCACAATTCGGCCTTGGTGCGACCGCGCGGACTTCGACGGCCTGCTCGCCGCAATAGCTGCACTTGGGGCCGCCTCGGGCGCGCCCTAACGGTTTATACCCGATCGTTGTCCCGCCAGGCTTCATAGAGCTTGGCCTCGGTGGCGAACGAATACACCATCACCAGCATCGAATAGACGAACCCGTGCCGGCCGCACAGGAAGTAGCGCTTGGCCAGGTAAAACTTCAGGAAGTTGCCAAGCGGCGACAGCACCAGTCTTATCAGGCCAGGCTTCTTGGCTCGTTCGACCAGCGTGGCGACCTTGAGGCTGGAGTAGGTGTTGGCTCTCGCCAGATCCTCGGCAATAGTCATTTCGCGGCGATGCAGCAGCACGCCATTTTCTATGGTGCCGGTTTCGCCCGGCACCTCGAACGACTCATGGACCCGCAGATTGAGGTCCATGGTCGCCTTGTCGCGCCGGAAAAGACGCAGCAGCCTGTTGTGAAGCACCCAGCGGTGCGCATAGCCATAACCCTTCAGCTTGTCGCGGCGCCTGATGTACCATCCGTCGAAAGCATCGTTCCCAAGCTGCGTCACATTCGTGATCGACTGCCTGAGAACGTCATCGATGGCCTCGTCGGCTTCAATCGAAAGGCACCACGGTTGGGTGGCCTGATCGAGCGCGAATTGCCGCTGACGAGGAAAGCCCGGCCAATCATTGTGAAACAGCCTTATCGGGTAGCCCTTGGCGATGAACGCATTGACGACGTCCAGAGTGCTGTCCGTCGAGCCTGAATCGACGACGATGATCTCGGCGCAGAAGTCGACGCTTTCCAGGCATTCGCCGATCATGTCGGCCTCGTTCATACAGATGACCAGCGCCGAAACCGGGCTAGAAAATCGAGTCATCGTCCCACCCCACGGCACACTGTTCTCGGAATTGGGCTGCCCTGCGCCACCTGTATTATGCAATCCCGAAAGCGCTATGCGCTTTTCCCAGGAAAACCGTTACACACTTTTTCTGGAATTGCTCTAGGAAACCAGCAAGGTGGCTACGGCAGTACATCCGGCTCCACAGGAGAGCCTATCGAACGCCAAAGCGGCGCTGATATGGCGAGGCGCTCAGGCCGCATCGGCGAAAGCCGGTTGCGGTTCAACCGGCTCAAGGCTGTGCGAACGAGACCAAGCCTTCGTCCTTGACCCGGCGGATGGTGAGCGCTGTGCGCACCGTGTCGACATTCGGGGTCGAGGTCAGTTCCTCGATGACGAAGCTCTGGAAGGCGCCGAGGTCGCTCGCCACGCAATGCAGGAGGAAATCGGATTCGCCCGACACCATCCAGGCGTCGCGTACGATCGGCCAGCCGCGGGTGCGCTCGGCAAAGATGCGCAGCTCGGCATCGGCTTGATGATGCAGGCCGACGAGGCAGAAGGCAACGACATCAAGGCCGAGCGCTGGTGCGTTGAGCAGAGCGCGGTAGCCACGGATGATGCCGGCTTCCTCCAGGCGCTTGACGCGGCGCAGGCATGGCGGTGCCGAAATGCCGACGCGGTTCGACAGTTCGACATTGGTCATGCGGCCGTCGCCCTGCAATTCGCGCAGGATCTTCCAGTCGATGGCGTCGAGGTCGGCCTTGAGCGGCATGAGGGCTCTCGATCATGAGGGGCAACACGCAAGAATCTTGCGTGATTTTGTAATTAAACGACTTCGCTGTCCATTCCATCCTTCGCCCGGAATATTTCGCGGGATCCGCAGGCGACAGGGTGTGACAAAGCTTTCCGGGGACGAACTCCAACTTGCCTTGCTGGCGTCGTGGGCAACACTTACATTACGCGCGACAATGATCGAGTTTTCCATGCCGCAATTGCCGGCAGCCCTCCGCAGAGGCTTTAGATGACCACCAAGCACGCGCCCGTTCTCATCATCGGTTCCGGCCCGGCCGGCTATACGGCGGCGGTCTACGCCGCCCGCGCCATGCTGAAGCCGATGCTGGTCGCCGGCCTGCAGCAGGGCGGGCAGTTGATGATCACCACCGATGTCGAGAACTATCCCGGCTTCGCCGACCCGATCCAGGGTCCGTGGCTGATGGAGCAGATGCTGAAACAGGCCGAGCATGTCGGCACCGACATCATCAACGACATCATCACCGAGGTCGACCTCAACGTGCGACCGTTCCGTGCCAAGGGCGATTCCGGCACCACCTACACCGCCGACGCGCTGATCATCGCGACCGGCGCGCAAGCGAAATGGCTGGGCATCCCGACCGAGCAGGACTTTATGGGTTTTGGAGTCTCGGCCTGCGCCACCTGCGACGGCTTCTTCTACCGGGGCAAGGATGTCGCGGTGATCGGCGGCGGCAATTCGGCGGTGGAAGAGGCGCTCTATCTGTCCAATCTCGCCAAGAGCGTGACGGTGATCCACAGGCGCAGCGATTTTCGCGCCGAACGTATCCTGCGCGAGCGGCTTCTGAAAAAGGACAATGTCCGCGTCATCTGGGACACGATCGTCGACGAGATCACCGGTCGGCCCGGCAAGACGCCGCTGCCGCCCTCGGTCGAAGGGCTGAAGCTCAAGCATGCGGGGACCGGCGAGGTGTCGCACCTCAAGATCGACGGTGTGTTCGTGGCCATCGGCCATGCGCCGGCGGTTGAACTGTTCGCCGGCAAGCTCAAGCAGAAGCCGAACGGCTATCTGTGGACGGCGCCGGATTCGACCCGCACCGATGTGCCGGGCGTGTTCGCGGCCGGCGATGTGACCGACGATATCTACCGCCAGGCGGTGACGGCAGCGGGGCTTGGCTGCATGGCCGCACTCGAGGCGGAGAAGTATCTGGCCGGCATCGAAGTGCATCGCGAAGCGGCCGAGTAGAGAGTTCAGAGAGCGGCTTAGAAACGCCGTGTAAAAGCCTGATTTTTCATTCAGACGCCAAAACAGAACGAGGGGAATCATGGCGTTGGACTGGGACAAGCTACGCGTGTTTCACGCTGCGGCGGAGGCGGGGTCGTTTACCCATGCGGCCGAGACATTGCATCTGTCACAATCGGCGATCTCGCGGCAGGTCAGCGCGCTCGAGCATGATGTCGGCGTGCCGCTGTTCAACCGCCACGCCCGCGGGCTGGTGTTGACCGAGCAGGGTGAGATGCTGTTTCGCACGGCGCATGACGTGCTGATGAAGCTGGAGACCATCAAGTCCCGGCTGACCGAGACCAAGGATCGCCCGTCGGGCGTGCTGCGGGTGACGACGACGGTGGGGCTGGGCGCCGGCTGGCTGACCGAGCGGGTGCAGGAATTCATCGAACTCTATCCTGAAATCAGCCTGCAGTTAATCCTCGCCAACGAGGAGCTCGATCTCACCATGCGCCAGGCCGATTGCGCCATTCGGCTGCGCCAGCCGCAGCAGCCGGACCTGATCCAGCGCCGCCTGTTCACCGTGCATTTCCACCTCTACGCGGCCCCATCCTATGTCGCCAAGCATGGCAGGCCGTCTTCCGTCGCCGAGCTGAAGGCCCATCGCATCGTCACCTTCGGCGTGCCGGTGCCGTCGCATCTGTCGGAGCTGAACTGGCTGGAAACGGTCGGTGATTTCGAAGGCGGGCAAAGGGTGCCGACGCTGCAGATCAACGACATATTGTCGATCAAGCGGGCGGTGCAGGGCGGTGCCGGTATCGCCATGCTGCCCGACTATGTGATCAGCAAGGACTCCGACCTCGTGCAGCTGCTGCCGGAGACCGAGGTGCCGTCTTTCGACACCTATTTTGCTTATCCGGACGCGATGAAGAACCAGGCCAAGCTGCACGTGTTCCGGGACTTTATCATCGCCAAGGCGAGAAGCTGGTCATTCTAAGGACATGTCGATTGCCTGGCCCGACCTGAGCCTCAACATGCCCTGAGACGGCGCTGCCGGTTTCACCTACCCCCGCCAGGGCGACAGTCGAGGCAGCCAGCCGGGCACGTTGCGGCGGTAGGCGTCGTATTCGGCGCCGTACCGGTGAGCCAAAGTCGGCTCCTCGTAGAACCGCACGAAAGAGCCCATGGCGATCGCGCCGATGACCGCATAAGCGGCCAGCGTCCAGCTCGAGAACAGCAATGCCTGGCCGAGGATGATCGACAGCACGGCGACATACATCGGGTTGCGGACATGACGGTAGATGCCGCCGATCACCAGCCTCTCGGTTGGCGCGACCGGAGCGGGCGTGCCGAGGCCCTCAAGCGCGAATCGACCGAAGGCATGCAGCAGTGCTGCGATCGCGACGGCGATCAGAAGCCCGCCGGCAGGAACAAAGCCCGGCAGACCAGACCACGGCAAGCCCCAGCGATCGGTCAACAGCCAGGGCACCAGCCCGGCAACCACGCAGGGCGCCGCGATGAAGAAGGCCGCACTGCCGGCGATCGCCGAAAACGTCCGCATTGGCTGCTTCCTCCCGATTGCCTTAGAAATGCACGCCTGCTGCCTGCTTCCACATCATTGCCCGGTTTTGGCATTTTGAGCCGAAAGCCAGCCGAGATCGGCAATTCTGTAGTTGCAATTGCCCGATTCGGCGGCCCATTTCGACGATTCTGCTGGTCCTATTGGCTTCTGGAATGGGTTAGACCACAGCCTGCGTCTTTTTGCATGCGTGTGTTGCAAAATAGATGCTTGTTTCTTGGGCATGATGAGCACATATATAGATCATCTCCTGGGCGCGTTCTCCTCCCATTAGCGCCCTCGAGTGTTCCCCTCTGGAGGTTAGCCTTAACAGGCACTCCAATCAAACTCAGCCGGATCTTCATTGATCCGGCTTTTTTGTTGCCTGTGCTCTGCTGGGCCGGCAAAAAATTCCATCACAATTGCCACGTAACGGTGACATGTAACCTCTGGTAACATAGCCCGGGCGCCCGCGACCTGCTATGTGGATCATAGGACGCGGTGTGGTTCGGACGGGAGATGGGGGCATCACTCGTACGGCCCGGGCTCAGGCGGCTACCGCGTCCGAACCGTTTTTCCGCCGAACTCGGCGGCACCAAATGCGGCGGACCTGCCGTTTTACCTCCCAAGGAAACGGTCCGCGAACAAAACGACGTCCGGTCCCCGCCGGACGTCGTTTTCTTTTGTCCCCTCGAATCAGGTTCGAGAGGAACGCTACGCCATCAGGCAGCCTTGCCGTTGGTGTTCATCGCCTCGTCGGCCAGACGGCCGGTGAGTTCGGCCATGTGGTCGAAGACGGCACGGTAGCTGGCAACGCCCGCGGTCGCCGAGCGCAACTCGATGATCAGGTCGCCGATCTCGGCTTGCGGCATGGTTGCCTCGACGACATCCCATCCTGGCCAGCCAGGCCGCGCGTCGTAGCCGAGTATCTGGCCGCGCCGTTGCGGGATGAGAGCGATGATCTTCGAGGTGGCGTCGGAGGGTGTGACGATCTCGACCTTCATCACAGGCTCCAGGAGCACCGGCAAGCACGCGGCCATGCCTTCCTTCATTGCCAGCCTGGCCGCCATCTGGAAGGCCATGTCGGAGGAATCGACCGCATGGTAGGAGCCGTCCGACAGGTTGACTGCGACATCCACGACCGGAAAGCCCAGCGGCCCGGATTTCAGATAGTCGCGGACCCCGGTCTCGACCGACTGGATGTAGGTCTTGGGCACGACGCCGCCGGTGATGGTGTCGGTGAACTGGAAGCCGGAGCCGCGCGGCAGCGGCTTGATCTCGATCACCACGTCACCGAACTGGCCATGTCCGCCGGACTGTTTCTTGTGACGGCCGCGCTGTTGCGCCGATTTGCGGATCGTCTCGCGATAGGGCACCGCCGGCGGATGGCCTTCGACCGGTATCTGGTTCTTGCCTTCCAGCCGCTCGCGCACCACGCGCAGATGCATCTCGCCATGGCCCGACAGCACGGTTTCAGCCGAGTCCTGGTTGTGGCGCAGGCTGAGCGAGGGGTCCTCCTCGGCCAGCCGCTGGATGGCAGCCGACATTTTCACTTCGTCCTTGCGCTCCTTGGGACGGAGCGCGAAGGCGAAGACCGGCTGCGGCGGCTCGAACTGGACGAGCGGCTTGATGCCGCCCTTGGCCGAACTCAGCGTCTGGCCGGTCTTGACCTCGTCCAGCTTGCCCAGCGCGACCGTATCGCCGGCCTTGGCGATGGAGAGCTTGGAATGGTCCTTGCCGAGCATCCGGTAGATGCCGGAAACCTTGGCCGTGTCGCCGCCGGGCAGCCAGAGTTCGGAACCGTCGACGACCTGGCCGGAGAGGATGCGCGACACCGACAGCTTGCCGCCATGCGAGGTGTGGATGGTCTTCATCACCTGGACCAGGGTAGCCGCGCCGTCGGGTGCACCGAGCCGCTTGCGGGTCGCCTCGATGTCAGGCGCGTCGTGGCGGATCGCCTTCAGGAGACGCAGCACGCCGTTGCCTTTCTCGGCGGTGCCGATCAGCACCGGGGTCACCGCGCCGTCGCGCAGGTCGGCGGCGAGATCGTCGA
>NZ_RZPF01000022.1:0-19178 GCF_004022735.1 Mesorhizobium sp. M7A.F.Ca.AU.001.01.1.1 | reverse complement strand
GCATCTTCCGCCCATGCCAGCAGCTACGCCGCCAGAGCGTCATCCGCAGCCTGCTTGATCAGCCATTCGATGTGATTTGACCACATCTGCAACACCTCGCGCTTCTCCTTGACGTTGCTATAGAGATCGTAGATTTCGCCAATGTCTCCGGTGCGGGCTCACAGCCCGTCCATATAGCCGCCAGTCTGCTGCCTTCGAGTGGCCCATGTTGGCCGCGGCCAGGAAGTGGCGACGATTGAAAGGACAAAATCAGTTGCCGAAACTCATCGCAGGTGACGGTCTGGTGGCAATTTGGGCACATCTTGTGTCTCGTCGCCAGTAAACACGGATGCCCGGCAGGAGCTGAGCTCGCTGCCGGCGGAAATCGTAGAGCGCCAGCGACGCATTCTGATCTTTCGTCAGGCAGTCGACCGCCTTGGCATACGCCTCGGCCTCCATCTCGATCGACCTGAACCGGTATCTTGTGCGCCATCCGGACGATCTGGGAAAGCTTGGCCGGGCCGGCGCCTTCCCAGGCGCACGGGAAGCGCGACGACCCATGTGGACCTTGGATTTCACTCCGCACTTACGCTGCTTTGGCCTTGTCAGCAGCCTGAGCATAAAGCGTGCTCAGCTTTCAGGCCGAGCACTCATCCATTGTTGACAGCACCTGTCGTCATTCAGGATCGCCCCATTCTCGCAGGCCGCTTGCAGCTTTCAGGCTGTTGTCAGCCAGGGCCGCCATAAAGGGTCTCGTTAAACAATTCAGGAGGCCGTTCCAATGAACAATCAGTTTGCGAGACTTTTTCGAGGACCAGGTATGCAGGCTTGTTTCAGGACAAAGAACTTTCTGGCGGCAACCACCGCGATGACGACGGTATTCCTGCCGGCTGTGTCTCTCGGGGTGGGTCTGGTAGCATTTCCAACTGGAGAAGCGTTGGCCGACGACCCGATTTCGATCCCGCTGGAGTATGTCGGGGAAGGCCATGACCGCCTGGGCATCTGGGCCAAGATCAACAATGGCAACGCGCAGCGATACGTATTCGACACGGGCTCGGACCAGCTCAACACGCAGATCGGGTCAGAGGTGACCGGGGTCCGCCCGATTGCCGACACGCCTTACGTATATACGTACGGGGACGGAACGTATGGTAATAAGCTTCAGAACGTGGAAATTGATAAATTTACATATGTCGATCCAGATCAAAAGATAACAATCGACGGGCCGTCTGTAAGCGATAAGAAATACCGGGCTGCTCGCATTCTCGATTTTGTCTATACCCATGCGTATTGCAAGGACAACAATCTTAAGTGCACGCCGGGATCCGTGACGGATGGACTTAAAGATATGTATGGTCAGGATCTCCAAGAACCTTATCACGCCGATAAGGAGCAGCGGGCGAAAATGACCGCTGGCAAGATGGCAGACGAAGGCGGCGATTTCGCAGGTACATTCGGGGCCGGCGATTTTCTTGGCAAGACAAGTGTCTGGGGCATGATGGGCAGTGTCACCAGGTCTGGCTACGTGGTCTCCGCCAATGTGAATCCGGATTCCGAGAGCGACCAAACGCCTGGCTGTTCCCCCTGCACGATTGTCAACCTCAATCCAAGCCTCCGGGCCCAATATACTAATGCCATGCCATGGGGAGAACCCGAGGAAAAAGATCAGGATTCTTATCAGAATTTTCCTGGCTCTGGCGCCAATGCCTCGACCGAATACGAAGGCAGCTACAATCTGCAGTACACGGTTAAGGATGGAGCCCCACCAATCACCGACCCCAACAAGACCGCGGTATTGCTCGACACCGGCACACCGGGCGGTGGCAGTCTGGAGATCAGTGATGCGATGCTGAAGCAATTTCAGGATGCGGGCGTCAAACTTAAAAATGTTCGGAGAAATGAGCAACGCGAGATCGTAAGCGCATCGGGCAACATCCCGAGCGTTACAATCGCAGGAACGGATGGCGATCCGGTAAGGCTGGACAATATCGACTTCACCTACACCAGCGGCACGACGGAACAACCCAATGACCAGACCAGTTTTGTTGCCGGTCTTGACTTCTTCAAAAACAGATCGGTCATTTTCGATCTGGAGAAGAAGTATACCGCTTATACGTCACATTTCGTCACTGCCAGCAACTTCTCTACCGATTCATCCGCACCCGAAGGGACCGGTCTGAGCAGGATCACGACGAGCATGGGGAATGAGGGCGGGTTCGGCATAGCGGGTGTCGTCTCCGGCTCCGGATCGCTGACGCTTGATACAAAGACGGTGGTCCGGATGACGAATGTCAACACCTACACCGGCGAGACGAATATTGCTCAGGATGCCTATCTCTCGCTTGCGGGGCTCGGCAACATCCAACGGTCAGCGAAAGTCGTTGCAGACGGCACGTTCGATATCTCCGAACATGGAAATGGCAGCGACTATTGGGGAATCTCCGACGCCTACAACGATGCCCGTATTCGTAGCCTGAGTGGCAGCGGAACGGTCGAACTGGGCAAGCGTACCCTGGTGCTAACGGATTCGAACGACACGTTCGCCGGCAGCATCAACGACCTCGACGTTGATAACAATAATATGGGCGGCAAACTATTCGTTGCCGGTGGCGTGCAAACGCTGAGCGGAAAGAACAATTTTTCCGGCATGACGACGGTCGGTTCCGGCGCGGGATTGCTGCTTGCCGATACAGGTGTGCTTTCCCATGATGCGACCACGTCCGGCTTTCTCGGGAATGACGGGCAGATCGGGGGCACGGCTATCGCAAACAGCGGCGGTGTCGTCGCAGGCGGCGGCACCTACGGTGCGGTCACCATTTCCGAGGGCGGCACGGTCGCTCCTGGCAGTGCGACCGATCCGAGCAGGATCGTCACCACACTGACTGTCACGGGCGATTTCGCGCAGCAGTCCGGATCGATCTATCAGGTCGACCTCGCAAGGTCGTCCGATCTCATCGATGTTGGCGGAGCAGCGGCGATCGACAGCGGCGCGCAGATCGAGCTGCTGCGGCAGGGAACGCTATCGGTCGATGCCCGATATACTCTGCTCTCCGCAGCAGGCGGCGTAAGCGGCACCTATGGCGGGCTGACGGGGGCTCTGGCGACAGACGCGACGCCCTTCGTCGATTTCCAGCTCGTCTACGATGCCAACAATGTCTATCTCGATATCAGCCGCACATCGACGGCGTTTGCCGATGTAGCCAGCACCTTCAATCAACGCTCGGTCGCCGCAGCGGCTCAGGCGCTTGGAAGCGGTAATCCGATCCAGGACAACATCCTGTTCCTGACGGCGCCGGAAGCCCGCAACGCTTTCGATATGCTATCAGGCGAGGTTCATGCTTCCATTCATAGCGGCCTCATCGAGGACAGTCATTCTGTACGCGATGCCGCGAGCGAACGGATCCGTGCGGCGTTCGACGGCGTCGGTGCCTCCAGCGTTCCGGTGATGACTTATGGGCTGGGTGGTCTGGAACTGGCCCCGGCAACGAGTGAGAATTTCGCCGTATGGGGCCGTGGCTTCGGCGCCTGGGGTCATCTCGACAGCGACGGCAATGCCGCCGGTCTCGATCACTCGACAGGCGGCTTTCTGGCTGGCGGTGACGCGGCTGTCGGCGAAAGCTGGCGGCTCGGCCTCATCAGCGGCTACAGCCATACCTCCTTGGAGGCGGACGATCGCGCGTCGTCGGGCTCGAGCGAGAATTACCATCTCGGTCTTTTTGCCGGCACGCAGAACGGCAATCTCGGTTTTCGTTCCGGCCTTGCCTATACCTGGCACAGCATCGAGACCGGCAGGTCCGTGGTCTTTCCAGGCTTCGCCGACAGCCTTTCGGCCGATTACGACGCCGGCACGTTCCAGGCCTTTGGCGAGCTCGGCTACCGTATCAATACGGCTTCGGCTTCCTTCGAGCCCTACGCTAATCTCGCTTATGTGAATTTTGACGCCGATGGCTTCACCGAGAATGGCGGCGCAGCCGCCTTGTCGAGCGGGGATCGCTCGAGCGACACGGCGTTTACCACGCTAGGTCTGCGTGCGTCGACGGTACTGACCCTCGGCACCGTGACTGCTACCGCGCGCGGCGGTCTTGGCTGGCGCCACGCCTTCGGCGACGTCAGGCCGGATACCGCTCTTGCCTTTGCTGGCGGTTCCTCCTTCGCCATCAAGGGCGTGCCGATCGCAAAGAACGCAGCTCTGCTCGAAGCTGGGCTTGACGTAAACATCACCGAGAACGCGACGTTCGGCATCGCCTATCAGGGACAGATCGCCTCGGATGCCCAGACACACGGGTTCAGCGCCAAGCTCGGCGTCCGTTTCTAAATCACCCGCAAAAGAGATTGGTTATGAAGTCAGTGAGTGCATTTTCTTTTACCGTCGTTCTCGGCTCAGCGACGGTGATGTCTGTGTCCGCCGCGCGAACGGACGATGCCTGCTACAACAAGGCACAAAGCCTATGATGACGCAATGTTCAATCGACGACCTGAAGCCAGTCGATGGCGAGCTTGACAAGCTCTACAAGGAGATGGAGACCCGGCTCAAAGAGTCCCGGCGCATGTCCAGGAACTGGTCGAGACCGCGAGGGGCTACAACGCCACCTCGGAGAACACGCGCGACGCCTACCCCAAGGATTGGCGGCATTTTTCCTCCTGGTGCCGGCGCGCTGGCTTCGATCCCCTGCCTCCGGGCTCGAAGGTGATCAGGCTCAATATCAGCGCCTGTGCCTCGGGCACCGCCGCCGGCGATCCGAAGCGTGGCGCCCCTGCCCTTTAGTTTGCGACCATCGAGCGGCGGCTTTCCGGCCTCGCCTGGAACTTTACCCAGCGCGGCCGGCCGTTGGACCGCGCGGAGCGGCATATCTATAAGGTTCTTGCCGGCATTCGCCGCAAGCACGCAAAGCCACCGCGGCAGAAAGAGGCGGTCCTGGCGACGATCTGCTGGCGATGATCGCCACGCTCGGCCACGACCTCAGGGCCTGCGCGACCGCGCTATTTTGCTCCTGGGCTGTGGCGGCGGCCTGCGGCGCTCCGAGATCGTCGGTCTCGACGTCATGCGCGACGACAACAGCGATGGCGCCAGCTGGATCGAGATTTTTGACGGCAAGGGCTGCTGGTCACCCTGCGCGGCAAGACCGGCTGGCGCGAGGTCGAGGTCGGCCGCGGCTCCAGCGACCACACCTACCCCGTAGTCGCGCTCGAGAGCTGGATCCGCTTTGGCCGCATCGCACGTGGACCCCTGTTCCGCCGCATCTTGTCGATCAGGTCGATATAATACGAAAAAGCCGCCGCCATTCGGGACGGGCGTCGGCTATCATGTCCAGCCATTATGCGGCGAGCGGATAGCTTTCGCCGGACCAGGCAGAGAACTTGGCGGCAAAAGCCTTCATCTCGTCGACCGCGAATGTGGTGCGCGGTTGCGAACTCGACTTGCTGGGCGAGAGGGACCTCGCCGAGAAAGGCGCTGACATGAGCGGGATGCTGCTTGGCCAAATCGAGATCCGCAAAGCAATCGGCCAGCGCCGCGTCGTCCAGCTGTACGCTGCAGGGCGCGTTCACGTCGTCAAGACGGATGCCAAATGCTTGCTCATAATGGCCGCAAGGTAATCGTTTCGGGTCGGAGACACAAGTTGCCGCCTCCTTCGCCGTAGAGTGGCCCGATACAATCACGATCGATATTGCCACCTCTTATCGATAGTGATCGCATAGTTCCCTGATTCGACTCTCAACCGCTCATATCAAGCGATTACTTCCATGTATCTGCTGCGCTAGCCCGTCCTGGCCTTGGAGTGTCGCTCCTCACCTCCTCCACCACTCACCAGCCCGATGGGAGTATCGCCCGCCAGCAGCTTCTCCTTGCTGAGCAGCGCGGCAACCTCAATCGCCTCGAAATCGGGCAAATCCCGCAGTGTGTCGAGGCCGAAGTGCAACAGGAAGGTCTTGGTCGTGACGTAGGTGTAAGGCGTGCCAAATTCAGCGGGCAGGCAGACGTTGACCCACAACAATCAAGGGGACGGTGCAGGCCAAGATTGCGGCAGGGCTTGGGCCCCCCACCCTTCTCCTCAGAACTCCGCTGCTTCCAGCTGGCGGCTGAAACTCACAGGCGCAGCCAGCTTGGTCTCTAACAGCATCGATCGCATCATGGTGTCTGCCATGAATCCGTGTGCGTGAAGCGCTCCAGAGCGAAGATGTTGGGCGTCAACCAGGTTCACTCCAATGAGCTTCACTTCTCGAGTTCTGCACAGTGTCCACGACTGGCGCCGGAGGTTGATCCGGTGATTAGGAGGAGCACTCGTTGTCGGATTCTCGACGATGTCGGACATGTGACACAACGCTTCCAGAGCGATCGCATTGTTCCGAAACGATTTTCCCAGTTGGCACGAAGGTTGCGGCCCTATGCGCAAAAGCACTGCGATGCCGCACCGACTGGAAGAACTCATCAATGATCACGCTTTTCGAACATGTGGGCGCCGCTACCGACACTGAGCGTTCCCGAGCCGACGGAAGCCTCTATCCCTTCTTTCTGAAGGCTGTCCGGACATGAACGCATTTGATGTCCGTCCAACGCTTGATGCTCCCGACGACGATCCCTATGTCTGGCTTGAAGATGTAGAGGGCGAGCGGGCACTTGCCTGGGCCGCCGGCCAATCGGCAAGGACTCTGAAGCACTTCGGTGGAACGCAGTTCGAGCGCGACCGCGCGGCTCTGACAGCCATTTTCGACAATCGCGACAATCTTCCCCTGATCGCGCGCCGTAGTCAGTACCTCTACAATTACTGGCGAGATGACGGTAATCCACGCGGACTGTGGCGCCGGACCACCCTTGCCGCCTACATGAAGGCGGATCCCCAATGGGAGCTACTGCTCGATCTGGATGCTCTCGCGGCTAGCGACGGAGAGGACTGGATCTGGGACGGCGCGTCCATCGAGCCGGAGAGACGGGAAAGAGCCGTTCTGCGCCTGTCGCGCGGCGGCAGCGACGCGGTCGTGCATCGCGAATTCGACCTGATTTCTCTGAGCTTTGTCGCCGACGGCTTCAACCTCCCCGAGGCCAAAGGCTACGTTAATTGGCTGGACCCTGACACGCTTCTGCTTTCCAGTGCGCTTGGTAATGGCATGGCCACCCGCTCCGGCTATGCGCGCACAGTTCGACTGTGGAAGCGTGACGCGGATCCCCTCACCACGCCGGCAATCTTCGAGGCCGGGTTCGAAAGCTTCCAAGTGTCTGGTCATTCGGACCGCACCGGCCGCAGCGAGCGCCTTTGGTTCATCGAGCAGCCGGCCTTCTTCGAGAAGATCAGCTGGATCGGCGATAGGAGCGGGCCGAGGAGGCAGATCGATCTTCCTCGCGACGCGTCGTGGCGGGTCTTCGGCGACTGGCTGGCGGTAAGGCCGCGCAAGCCCTGGACGGTGGGAGGCACCACCCATCCCGCCGACGCGCTGATCGTCATCTCGCTTTCCACTTTCCTCGCCGGCGGACGCCGTTTTGAGACCCTGTTTCAACCAGGGGAAAGGCGCTCCATGCAGTCATTCTTCTGGAATGACGGGAAGCTCATTATCTCTTACCTCGTCAATCTCGCACCGCGTTTCGAGATGTTCACTCCCGGCCACCAGGAATGGACGCGCCGAGTCCTGAACACCCTGCCCGCCGAAGGTACTGTCGACGTCTGGTCATTCGATGCGGCAGTTCACGAGACCAATGGAGAGGTCCTGATCTGTGCTCAGGATCCGATCACGCCGCCGCAGCTCTTGCTGTTCGATCTGAATGCCGCGCCGTCTCTCAGCGCTTCAGCAATCCTGAAGCGCAGCCCGGAGAATTTCGATGCATCCGGACTGGTGGTCACGCGCCACGAGGCAGTCTCTATCGATCATGAGCTGATCCCCTATACGCAGGTTGGTCCGGCGAACGGGAACGGAGATGCTCCGATTCACCTTTCCGCTTATGGCGGGTTCGGCGTATCATTCCTGCCCTACTACAACTCCCCGCTGGGCAAGCTGTGGCTCGAGCGCGGTGGCACGTGTGTCGAGGCGAACATCCGCGGCGGCGGCGAGTTCGGCACCCGCTGGCACGAAGCCGGGCGCAGGGAGGGCAAGCGTCTCGCCCACGACGATTTCGCCGCCGTTGCCTCCGACCTCGTGCGAAGGGGCATCACCCTGCCGAGGCGGATTGCCGCCGAGGGTGGCTCAAATGGCGGCCTGCTGATCGCAAACATGCTGACCCGCTATCCTGAGCATTTCGGGGCTCTGTTCTGCACAGCACCGCTTATCGACATGCGTCGCTACACCAAGCTCTTGGCGGGCGCGAGCTGGATCGACGAATATGGCGATCCGGACAAGGTTCACGATTGGGCTTTCCTGAAGGAAATCTCCGCCTATCACGCCGCAGCGCCGGGACAGCCCTATCCGCCTATCCTGATCGCCACCACGAAACGCGACGACCGCGTCCATCCGGGCCATGCGCGCAAGATGGCCGCAAAACTGCAGGCTCTTGGCTATCCCGCTTACTTCTACGAGGCCAGCGCAGGCGGGCACGGCTGCGGCGAGGACAATCGGGAGCAAGCCGCATTCATCAGTCTAGGCACCAATTTTCTCCGCAGCGCAATCGGCTTCAACGATCACCCTCCGGAGACGGCGGAACGCGTTGCAACGCAAGAGGGGCATTTGAGGTCCATCAACAATTCATTCGAGCAGGAGACGAAATAGTGCAGTGCATCCTTTCTGAACATCAAGGAGTGAATCTCATGGCGAGAACGCGAATGGGCGTAGCGCGGGCAACAGCAGCGGCGGTGGCCCTGATCATGGTGGGACAGCAGGCCGTCGCCGCGGAGCCTGCGCAAGCAGAGACCGTCCTGGCGGAGACGGGAGCCTCGGTCACCGAAGCGCCAATCCCTTGGCAGGTCCGCCTGCGGGCGTTGGGCGTCGTTACGAAAGATCTGGGCTACGTTGATACGCTTCCCGGCTCCGGTCTTTCGTATTCGGACACGGTGACGCCGGAACTCGATATCTCGTATTTCTTCACCGACAACATCGCCGCCGAACTCATACTCGGTACCACTTATGCCAACATCGCGGGCCAAGGGACGATCGGAGGGTTGGGCAACATCGGCAAAGTTTGGCTGCTGCCGCCGACACTCACGTTGCAGTACCATTTTACCGATCTCGGCGCGTTCAAGCCTTATGTCGGCGCCGGCGTGAACTACACGATCTTCTACAACCAGGACACTGGCAGCGCTGATGCTCTCAAGGTGAAGAACACGTTCGGCACGGCGCTGCAGGTCGGATTCGACTACATGGTGGACCAGCACTGGGGCCTCAACTTCGACGTGAAGAAGCTTTTCCTGAAGCCGGACTTCGACGTCACGGTGACCGGCGCGAAGCTGACGGGGAAGGCGGAGCTCGATCCCTGGCTGATAGGCGCAGGTGTCACCTACCGCTTTTGAATATCAGAGTGAAGTCTGCTTCCCGACTGCCGGTTTAAATGAAGGGCGCCTCGCGCGCCCTTTTTTACGGTCGACACTGCAGCGCAAGACCTCATGAAGCTATTGTCGGGCGGGGTTCTCTTCCGGCGGACCAAGAAGATGCACTGGCCAACCGGCCTTGCGCCTGAGGTGGAGTGCTTAGAAGCGCTTTGGATCGGGACGGGCTTTGGTATTGTGGGTGGAATGCTTCAGCCAGACCATTTGCCAGCATCGTCTCCCGGACGTCATGTGTGAGCTTCTTTGTCAGCGCAAGGCGAACACGGATCTCCTAGCAGGCCGTTGAAGAAGTGTCCCGTTTGGCCTTGAGGATTGCCTCGTCGCCGTTGTGATAGAAGGTGATGTCGATGGAGCCGTCGTCGAGCAGTTCAGCATGGCCGTCGCCTGTGACCTCGTCCATTTCGTCGAATCCGACCCATGTGAAGAAGACCGTCGACGGGCCGTAGCCGAGTTCGAGGGTTAGATGAGCCAAACGCCAGTGGGGCGTCCTGGGGACGACGCGCGCGAGATTCTGGTCGTGGTGGCCAGCCCAATACGATGTGAGAAGTTGCTGCCGGTGCGGGTACCGGAGGTCGCCGATAGTGACAGCCGATGTTCGACAGCGGCAAGGACATGCTCAGCCGTCAACGCGCCGAGGGCTTGGCCGGGAATGGTGGTGATGGAACCAATCCAGAAAGCGGCGGCTGCCCAGGAGAACGCCTTCGCGGGACTTTGACTCCAGTCCGCACACCCTGCTCAGATAGTCCGAAAAAGAGGTCAGAAGCGGAGCATCCGGATTATTATCTACACTGGGAACAGAAGCATGGAAGCGTTCTGGAGCCACTCGCCGCGCGTTTACCAGTGCCGACACTGCTCCAAGCTGACTATCTGCCATGACCACCTGCCGAACGTAGTCCGTTGATGCCACCGGTACCCTTCGCGGTCTGCTCCAGCGGGAAGATCGGGTCTGATCGACCCTGCTGACCTGTGCGGCGGCCTCTCTCGCTAGGGCGTCCCCCTTCCTGTCGTCCTCCTCCGCCGCTTTCGGCTGCTTTCGGCCCGCCGCCCTCGCCAAGGCGTCGTAGTCGGTAAGCGCGTCCTCCGTCTCCTTTAGGGGCTTCATCGCGTGACTAGAGTTTAGCGCGTGTTTGTAGGCGGCGGACCGAATGGTCGTCGAAATGCCACTCAGCGCCACCGCAAGATGCCCTAGGGCTTCCGCCTCATGATCTGACAGCGGCACGTCACGATTAGAGCCGATTGCCCTGCCTTCTTCCAGTTTCACAATGTTTGTAGTCATTTCCTGCTCCATCGCGTTGACTGAGATACGATGGAGACGGAAGTGGAGAACAAATTTTTACAAGCAACTAAGATGATATTCTCGTCAACGGGACAATAGTGGACGTTGAGGGCGGCGAACAGGGTGGTGGTGCCGTTGCGCTTGTAGTCGTGCCTCATCGTACCGAGCCGCCCCTTCTTCATCGGCAGGCCGGGTGGGTGCGGTCGAGCGCCGGATCTGGCTCTTTTCATCGACCGACAGAACGATGGCATGGGCCGGCGCATCGAGATAGAGGCCGACGACGGCGCGCAACTTGTCGACGAACTTCGGATCATTGGAGAGCTTGAACCTGGCGCCAGCGGTGGGGTGCGAGACCATGCGCCTTCCAGATGCGCCTGACGGCGCTGGCGCTGATTGCGGCGGCTTGCGCCATCATGTCGGCGGTCCAGTGGGTCCTCTCGCCCGGCGGATCGGCAAGCGTCAGTGCCACGACGCGCTCGCCGACATCGGGACCGAGCGGCGGAATGCGCCACTGTCGCGTCTTGTCGCGCAGCAGCCCGTCACAGCCTTCCGCGGCAAAGCGCTCCTGCCAGCGCCAGACGTCGGTCTTCGACTTGCCGATGCGGCGCATGACCTCGCCGGTGCCGACGCCGTCGGCGGGCAAAAGCACTATCTCGGCGCGCCAGACATGCTTTTGCGGGGCGTTGCGATCCCTGATCAGCGCCGTCAGACGGACGCGATCGGCCGACGAAACGGTGAACGATCTTCCTGTGCGCATGCGCCAGACTCGCACGCGCAGGCCAGAAAGGGAATCTCTGATTGGACTCCTATGTCAGGCGGGAACCACTAGACGCCGAGACCGCCGATGCAGACATGTTTGGTGTCGAGATAATCCACGATGCCCTGGAGGCCGCCTTCCTTGCCGAGGCCCGATTCCTTGACGCCGCGGAACGGCACCTCCGGCGTGGTGATCAGGCCTTCATTGACGCCGGTACTTCAGTCCTTCCATCACGCGGAAGGCGCGACCGAGATCGCCGGTGTAGAAGTAGGCCGCGAGGCCGAACTCGGTGTCGTTGGCGAGCGGCGTGCCCGACCTGAGACATGGGTGACGTTTTGTACCGGACACGGATGAAGTGCACCCCTCGGGTGAGCGTTTGCTCGATAATATCCACTGAAGTGAAGCAGTCGGTCTTAATGCTGGAACTCATGCCACCCGACCGACCCGGGAATTCGCAGCAGCGGCGCCGTCGAGTGCAGAACGAATGCCGTCAACCAAGGGGTCGATCTCGCTTTCGGTGATTATATAGGGCGGACAGATTCCAAGCACTTCTCCCATATTGCGGATCATGACGCCGTGCTCGCGGCACCGCCGCTCGACATCGCCGATCCTCAGCTCGGGCGCGAAGACGCGACGGGCGCACGATCCTCGACGATCTGAACCCCCGCGATGAAGCCGCGGCCGCGGGCTTCACCGACAAGCGGATGGTCGCCGAGCGCGTCCGCGAGGGCTCCATGCAAGTGATCGCCGAGACGACGCGCCTGGGTCACGAAATCGATCTCGCTGTAGATCCTGATCGCCTCGGCGGCGACGGCCGCTATCACCGGATGACCGGAGTAGGTGAAACCGTGACCGAACACGCCGACCTTGTGGGCCTCGTCAGCGGCGCATTGATAAATCTTGTCGAGATAATGACGCCGCCAATGGGCAGGTGACCGGATGAAAGCCCCCCGGCGATCGAGAGCATGTCCGGTTCCATCCCAAATGTCTGGCTACCAAACCAGTTCCCGGTGCCTCCGAAGCCGCAGACCACCTCGTCGGACAGCATGAGGATAATTTCTCACTTTCTTGCGAAGATCGGGGGTGTCCACGGTCATTCGTATTACGCGAGATCCGCGAGGCCAAAAACCATCATACCAGAGAGGCGAAACTGCTATCTAGGTGTTTAGATGCAAGAAATTAATCCTGCATTGTTCCCGCACCAGGAACACCCGAGAGGATACCAAGCAGTATTGAACCTTGTTGAAAATGCTCTCGGCGCGCTGGGCGTTATAATTTCTCGAAGGCGATCACAAGGACGTCGCGATAAGCGTACGGCATTTTCAGGTTTTCGGCCACAATCGACGATACATCGTGAAAGGTTTCGCGGTCGTTGCAGATCACAAAATCATTCGGGGAGTTCATTTCGACCTCGCCGAGGAACTCCTTTGAGGCGTCGGTGATCATGCTCATGCCGCCGGTGACGTTGACCCGCCCAATCATATAGCAAGCAATGAAGTCCACCCCGTCCTGGTGAAGGCCCTCGGGTGCCGGTTTGCCATTTACACCATCGCGCGCGACAATCCGGTAGGGATGGATCTTGATATTCCAACGATCATGTCGGGCGGCTTCACATAGAATTCTGCAGAAACCTGTCAGAATCTTTTCTAAGACGGGATGGTCTATAAAGGAGTTTTCAAGGGGCTCGAAGTGGCGCTTGAAGCCGCCATTCAGATGATTGACACTTTTTGATTGTTCGTAGGGGGCGTGGGGTAGGAGCCTAAAGATTCCGTCAGTCGCGTCATATTCAAAAGCGCTATAGCGCCGGTAACGATATGTTCCGCCGTCACGCATGTATTCATCGAGAAGAAGTCGATTCCAATGGTCAGCAAAGTTCTTCCAGGCTGCATCAATTTCGATGCCAAAGCAGGCTTCGGCGCGCTCGCCTTTTGAAAACCACCATCCATTTGTCACCAGACCGTCAGTGCATTGTTGACTGAGGTTGGCCGGCGCCTGGGGTGCGTTGTTTTCCACGGGTGTCTCCCTTTTGGTGACTTGGCGAGGACGGAACGCTTTGGACAACGCTATGTGGGTTGCGGCTTGGTATTCCCAAAGGTCGCGGTCCCTAATGTATCTCGGCGTCCTGGCTCGGATCGACCGAGGTAAAAAGCGTGTGTGATCGACTATGTAGCTGACGCTCCCGCTAACGCCCTCGAGGGCGGATGCAATGGCCCGTTCGCACATCTGGTGAATAGTACTGCCCCATGCACCTGAAACCGCCTCTTGGGACCAGGCTTGCTCAAGCCCTTGCTTCAAAACGATTGATGCCACGTCAAGAGAAGCGGTTTCGAGGTGACGCAGCGCGTCGAAGATAATGGCCGCGGCAGGGGCCTCGCGGACTTCGAGAACCTTTTGGCCGGTTGTGATGTGTTCAAGCCCGACAAAGCGGCCGTGCCCGAATTTGCCGACCGTGTTATTCAGGAACGGGATTGCGTCGACCAATGCAACATCACGGTCATCAATTGACACGAGACTTCCGTCTGCAAACCCGAGTTTGATCTCTACCGGCTGCTCTGCGGGAATGTGGCGCGTCCAAGCAAATGCCTCCTCGGGGATGGAAAAGTTCTCGGGATCTTCCAAAGGCCCCGACTCGAATTCCCGACACCAGAGGTTTTCGTCCGCGCTCCACGTGCGGTCCGCCACAAAAGTCGCTCCACACTTGGACAGGTCGGAGGTCTTCTGTTGTCGGGATATCACAGAGCATTCATACGGACTGCCGAAGTTGCCGGAAAATCCTGAGCGCTTAATGCTATTGTTAAGGCGCGGAAGACTGTTTTGAGAAAGGTTTGCTGTATGAAGAACCAGCCGTGAGTTGATTGACCTAGCATGATTAACAACCAAAGATGCGATTATGGGACGGCTCAACGAACTGCTCAACGGATAGATGCCAAGGTACTTGGCGTGGGCTCGAATGGCTGATTTCACGCCTTGTTCGACAAAGGCATCCCGCCCTTCGAGGCAGACAAAGCGCGCGCCGAACATGGCTGCCGTCCGTTCCAACAAAGGCTGATCGATGCGCGTTCCGACATCCGCTGCGACAGCTTCAATGTTCGCAAAGCCAAGGCTTTGCAGCTTGTAGAGAAGATAGGTGCTGTCGAGACCGCCGCTGAACATGGTTGCAACTGGTGCGGTTCGGTCCGGAAAAGCCTCCAGATCTTCAAAACTCGAAATGCCGCCGATGGCGGGTTTGGTGGAAGCCAAGATGGGGTTCATTTGGATGTCCTGCTCTCAAACCAGATGCCAGCAAACGTCGCAGCGAGGACGAGGCCTGCGCCTATCAAGCTCGGTACTGTCAAAGGCTCATTCAGAAGAAGGTGCGCTAGAACGAAACCAAAAAAAGGTTCTGTTCCCATCAAGAAGCCAACCCGTGTCGGTGTGGATTTTCTCACTGCGGCATTTTGAATGTAGAATGCAGCGAGGGTGCAGAAGAGTGCAAGGAAGGCAACAGCGCCCCAAAACTGAAGGGTGGCCCTCACAACAAGGCCTGAAATTCCGAACTGAGCGACGGCCAAAACGAAAGTAAGTGTTGCCACCGTCGATCCTTGGATGGCCGTCAGGGCTGCAGATGAAATCTGCCGGCCGGCCAGAAGGCGTTTGGTGGAAACGACCATAACCGCTCGCAGAATCGCGGCCCCCAAGACAAGCGCGTCACCCGGGCTGAACCTGCTGATCCCGCCAGTGAGAATGCCGACACCGATGCACGCTATGGCAGCACTTGCCAAAATGCCCGTAGGTGGAAGTCGCCGTGATAGCCCATAGTCGATGCTCGGCGTGAAAATCACACAAAGCGATATGATCAAGGCCGTGTTCATTGCGCTTGTCGATGCAACGCCGTAAGTTTCAGCAATAAAGATGCAAAAAAGTATTGTTCCCAATGCGAAGCCGCGGATGAAATCGCCCCAGGAGACCAATGCGATCTCATGTCTTGCAGCCACTGCCGTAATGATCGTAGTAATCAGGAAGCGATAAAGAACAAGTATCGAAACCGGCGCGTAGAACAGTGCGCCTTTCCCGACCGGATAGCTCGCCCCCCAAACGAATGCGACTCCCAGCAAGGCTAGATCCACCGAGAAAGATGGCGTCCGTGTTTTCCTGACAGGTATTGGAGAACTTTCGAAAACGTCCACCTTCAAAGTTTCCTTTGTGTTAGCCATCCACCCCTGCTGCGAGGGTCAAACAGATCAGGTCGTTCAGCCTCTTGGGCGATCCGTGCCGCGGCGTACTTGTTTTTGGTAACGCAAGTGCCGTGCCGATTCGGAAAACCATTGCTAGACAACAACCTGGTCGCCTTGATAGTTCGGCGGTTCATGTCCATTGTTGTCAGAATGCCGACAATGACTTCAACTGCAGGGATCCTACCGGCAGGGCCTCAAGGCGAACACGCGGCTCCAAGATGCCGACACGATGGCTGGTTCAGCCATGCTTCGACAGTTGCCTGTTTTTTCAGTTCCTTTGCTGTTCGTGCGCTAACCGCAACGCTCCATACTAGTCTCGCGTGGCTGTCCCCGTGGGGTGGGCGGCAGAAAGCGATTAGGCCCGCTGAAAGAGGCGAACCGCATCCGAAGGATCGTAACCAAGAGAAGGACCTGAAGCGAGAGCGAAGGTTGCGGGAGGCCGCGGCGGGCCTAAAAGGCAATGCCGACCGCCCCAGGAAAGGCTGACAAAAACCGCAGCGGCCGACTGTCCAATAGGGTGCGCCGGGCCAGGGCGAGCCAAATGGCAGGGGCTGCCGGGGGACCCTAAGAAAAGCCTGGGTTCACGAGCACCCGGCGCGCGCCATCAGGCGGCCAGCTACTTGGAGGGCGGGTGTATCATGCCTGTTTGTCGGGCCGAACCAGATCCATGTGGCTGACGCCGAGGGCCAATGCCAGTTCATAGATCGTGATAATTGTCGGATTTCTTCGGCCTTTCTCCAAGCCGCTGATGTACTGCTGACTGAACCCGGAAATCTCCGCAAGCTGCTCCTGCGTCAGGCGCTTCCTTTGCCTGATCCTCTGCACATTCCGTCCGACCAACTTGCGCATATCCATGCACGCAAGCCAGCGGATCAGGCGGCTTGAGTTTATCAACTATAATATGTAATCCACATTTAGCAGGCACAGGGCTTCGCGGGTCCATTGGCCGGAGATAGAATTAGCGATGTTGCAGCCCAGATCGAACACGCCGTTCGCCGACGAGGTCCCCTGGTCGGACCGCATTACAGCCTACGACAAGGACCACTTTACAACCTATATGAGGCTCCTGGACGCCTCGGCCGACAACGCCACTGAAGAGGAAATGGCCAAAGTGATCCTCGGCATTGATCCGGCACGCGAACCTGAGCGCGCACGCAACGTTCTTCGCAGTCATCTCGACCGTGCAAACTGGGTGGTGACGAGCGGCTACAAGGATTTGTTCGCCAGTTGACGAAATGGGCGGTGCGGTCGCTTCGCTTCAAGCAACGAAGTCGCGCAACCGCCATGCATCGACGTATCACCACAGCGCGGATGGCCCAGCGCTTCGCTGTCTCATCATTTTGTCCTCCGCTCGCCAATGGCTGCTTCCCAGGAATGGGTGCGGCGGCGAATCATGACAGGAACGGGTCCGCCGTCTGAGCCGCACCGCATCCGAAGGGCCGGATGGACAACCTACTGAAAGCTCACAGCTGGCTAAGGGTTGCGGGACGCCGCGGCGGGCCTAGAAGGATGCGGCGCCACCTGCTGAGAAAGGCACAAAACAGAGCGAATTGCGAGAGTCTAACGACGCGCTAGGAGGCGCAGCGGAATGGTCGAGACGCCAGAGCCAAGAAAATCGGGGCTCGACCCACCGGCACACGGCACGCGCGGTGATGGGCGCGGGCGCCCACTACGTGCGCAGGCTCAACAGAATCTCACACGGATCAGCATCGAGGGCCGCAGTTACGTCGAGAAACTCAATGACATCGAGACGCCGTTCGCCACCCTCATATTTCGCCACGAAAGATTGCGGACGACCAAGCTTCTCAGCCACCTGCGCCTGCGTCAGCCCTTTGACATTGCGCAGTGAGATCAACTGGGCCAGAAACCGCTGGTGGCGGGGAGATCGAAGAGATTTGGGCATTTAGGTGAACCGGCAGGTAGAGACCGGCTCAGCGACTAATCCCCGTTTCGGATTATCCCATTTTGGGATATTCTGCCTTGGATCCAGCGATCAACATGCGAGGTTCGCGGCAGACATGAATCAATCAACGGGAACAGATAGGACTCAAAGCTCAACACTGCTCGACGAAGTCCCTTGGTCTGACCGTCTTACCGCCTACGACAGGGCGCACTTTACCATCTATATGAGGCTCCTGGACGCCTCAGCCGATGAGGCGCCCGAAGAGGAAATGGCCCAACTGATCCTCGGCATTGATCCGGCACTTGAACCGGAGCGCGCCAGGAAGGCGCTTCGTAGTCATCTCGACCGTGCGAACTGGATGGTGACGAGCGGCTACAAGGAATTGTTCGCCAGCTGACAAATTCGCAGTGCTCGGTCATAGAAGCGTTCCTGTGCCATTGGTCAGGCTGATCGGGGCCTGCACCACAGACGCGCCGGCAAAATGGACCCGGTGGCGAGCACAATTCAGTTCCCAGGAAATCGGGGTTTGGCAACTGTCCGAGCGTCTGACGTGATAGAAGGTTCCGCTCTGTCTGGATGGGTATTAGCCCGGAGCAGCACTCCATATCGTACCGGCGCTCGACGAAGGGTCCACCTCTTCGCTTTCAAGCCGCATAACCGATAGCCATCGCCCTAAGTCAAGGGTTAGAGATTACCGGCAGGCAGGTATGCAAGCGGGCCATCCTCGGAAACTATATAACCGCACGACTAGCTGTGAGCTTTCGGGAGGTTGTCCATTCGGACCGGACCGGGGAGACTGGAGTTACCAAGCTTCAGCACTCACCGGAGGGTCCGAATGAACATCCATAAGAATGCCCGTCTCACACCGCTGCGTCGAGAGGAGATGGCGCTGTCGGTGATAGAAGGCGCTTTCTCCAAAGCCCATGCGGCGCGTGTCTACGGCGTGTCGGCCAAGATCGTGGCGCGCTGGGTCGAGCGCTACAAGTCCGAAGGGCGGGCCGGCATGATCGACCGTTCCTCGCGGCCCGCCAATATGCCGCAGGCCACCGCTGCGTTGATCGCCGAGCGCATCATGGCGCTGCGGCGGCAACGTTGGACCGGCAAGCACATCGCCCATGAGGTCGGCGTCTCGCCCGCCACCGTTAGCCGGGTTCTCAAGCGTGCCGGACTGTCGCGGTTGCGGGATATCGAACCGGCCGAGCCGATCCGACGCTACGAGCGCGAGCATCCTGGCGAGATGATCCATATCGATATCAAGAAGCTCGGTCGTTTCGAGCGCATCGGTCATCGCATTACCGGCAAGCGCACCGGCAATGCCAGCTCGCGCGGCAGCAGTTGGGAGTTCGTCCATGTCTGCATCGACGACGCCTCCCGCATCGCCTTCTCGCAGATCCTGCCCGACGAGAAAAAAGAAAGCGCCATCGCCTTCCTCAAGGCGGCGGTGGCCTACTACGCCAGCCTCGGCGTCACGATAGCCCGCGTCATGACCGACAACGGCTCCTGCTACAGATCAAAGGCCTTCGCCAAGGCCTGCCGCGATCTCGGCCTCAAGCACGTCAGGACAAGACCCTATACACCCAAGACC
>NZ_RZPF01000230.1:0-8503 GCF_004022735.1 Mesorhizobium sp. M7A.F.Ca.AU.001.01.1.1 | reverse complement strand
AGCCGAAGACGTGCCACAGGCTGCCATCAAAGACGGGGCAAGGGTCCTTGAGATCATCCACGCTTTGCGGATGAAACAGCGGAAAAACGTTGGTCGCAAAGTCGATCTTCATATCAGCCCCGGAATTCGCCTGGCACGGACTCGCCAGCGATGCGGGCGAATCAACTTGATGTCCTGCACATTTTATAGCCAGCGACTTCAACGCAAATACGGCAGGTCCGTTCTCCACCGACATTCCGCCGTCGCTCACGCTTTCAAAGCCCGGCGATGCGCGGCGAGCGTTCTCAGCTTCGCGGAAATATGGTCGCATTCGTCATCCGAGCGGTGACCGAGAGCTCTTCACTTCACCTTGGAACAACTCACGCGCTGGAAAGTTAGGACCTGGCATCGAAGTCTATTTCTCCTCGATCCGCGCTTAACAAATGTTAGTCGTAACATAAACTAAAGATTACGGGAAGGAACATCTCAATGGAAGCAGCCTTGGGCAGGGTATCCGCCAGTAAACACACTGGCAGGGAAAATCTACTGGTTTGCTTCTCCCACTTGCGATGGAATTTCGTTCATCAACGGCCGCAGCATATCCTCACCCTCGCATCAGAGCAGCAGAGAGTGGTCTACTTTGAGGAGCCTGTTTTCGAAGAACTGCCACAGCCGCAGATGCGGACGAGCGAGGCATCGCCAAACATCCTGATCGTGACACCAGTGCTGCCGCTCGGCGCGTCGGCCGCGAAATCAGATGCCGTGCAGCGGAGGTTTGTTCAGCAGATCATAGCTTCTATGCCGCACAGCCGGCTGATCGCCTGGTATTACACGCCGATGGCTCTCCGCTTCACGGAGTTTCTTGACCCAGACATATGCGTCTACGACTGCATGGACGAACTCTCCGCTTTCAAGAATGCGCCGCCCGAACTGGCGCAGATGGAAAAGGCACTTCTGCGCCGCGCCGATCTCGTTTTCACCGGTGGCCTGAGCCTGTTCGAGACCAAGCGCCGCCTGCATCAGGCTATTTACCCCTTTCCGAGCAGCATCGACGTGAAACATTTTCACAAGGCAAGGCTGCCAGGAAAGGACCCAGCCGATCAGGCCGGCATTCCTCACCCGAGGGTGGGGTATTTCGGCGTCATCGACGAGCGGCTGGACGCCGGACTCGTGGCGCTAGCGGCGCGGACGATGCCGGACGTGCATTTCGTCATGATTGGCCCCGTGGTCAAAATCGATCCTGCAATCCTGCCGAAGGCCGACAACCTGCATTGGTTGGGTGCCAAGGCCTACTGCGACCTGCCCGATTATCTGCGCCATTGGGATGCCGGCTGGATGCCGTTTGCACTCAACGAGGCGACCCGGTTCATCAGCCCAACCAAGACGCCAGAGTTCCTGGCTGCGGGCCTGCCCGTAATCTCGACGGCGATCGTTGACGTCGTGCGCAGCTACGGCGCTGCTGGACTGGTGGAAATCGCCGACAGTGACGACTTGGAGAGCAAGCTGCGCTCCATGCTTTTGCGACCGCGTGAGATGCTGCTGCCGCAAGTCGATGCCTATCTGGCTGACATGTCGTGGGAAAGAACATGGACGGCCATGGCCGCTCACATTGAGGGCGCCTACCGACGCAAGAAGGTCGTCCCGTTGCGCAGGAGCGCATAGCCATGTTCGATTGGCTGATCGTCGGCGCGGGGTTTGCCGGCAGCGTGCTTGCCGAAAGAATAGCCTCGCAGCGTCATGAAAGCGTTCTCTTGGTCGATCGCCGCAGCCATGTCGGCGGCAACGCCTATGATTGCTATAATGAAGCCGGCATCCTCATCCACCGCTATGGGCCACATATTTTTCACACCAACAGCCAGTCGATCGTGGACTACCTCTCGCAGTTCACCCAATGGCGCACATACGAGCATAGGGTTCTGGCGGCGGTGGATGGGATACTGCTCCCCATCCCGATCAATCTCGACACGATAAACCGCCTTTATGGCCTCGAACTGAATTCTGCACAGTTGGAGGAGTTCTTCGCGTCGCGACGCGAAACGGTAGAGGACGTGCGAACGGCCGAGGATGTTGTCGTCAGCACCGTGGGACGCGAACTCTACGAAAAATTCTTCCGTGGCTACACCAGAAAGCAATGGGGCGTCGATCCGAACCAGCTGAGCAAATCGGTGACGGCACGAGTGCCGACCAGGACCAACCGCGATGACCGATATTTCAGCGACAGCTTCCAGAAGATGCCTGCCGGCGGATACACGAGGATGTTCGAGCGCATGCTCGACCATCCGAACATCAAGATCATGCTGCAGACCGACTTCCGCGAAATTCGTGACGAGATACCGTTCAACCGCCTGATCTATACCGGCCCGATCGACGAGTACTTCGGCTGGCGGCTGGGGCGTCTTCCTTATCGTTCGCTCCGCTTCGAGCACGTCACCCTCGACCAAGAGCAGTTTCAGCCGGTTGCCGTCGTCAACTATCCCCAGACGGAAGATTACACCCGCATCACCGAGTACAAACATCTGACCGGCCAGCAGAACGCGCGGACCAGTCTGACCTACGAATATCCTACCGATATCGGGGACCCGTACTATCCGGTGCCGCGGGCCGAAAACGAAGAGCTCTTCAAGCGCTACGAAGCGCTTGGCGCAACCTGTCCCGACGTGTGGTTTGTCGGTCGCCTGGCAACCTACCGCTACTACAACATGGATCAGGTGGTCGGGCAGGCCCTGGCAACCTTCGCCCGCATCCAGAAGAGCGTCCCGGAATGGGCGAGCGCGGGGAAGGCGTCGTTGGCCGAAGGGGCGCTGTAGCTCGCCACCCGGACGTACCTGGGAGCATCGAGCGTGGCAAGGCGGCGCCGACAGGCGCTCGCAACATCCCTCGTGCCGCTCATGTATTAACGCGTCAGGTTCGCCGCGAACAAAGCTCGCTGGCGGGCCAATTCCTGCGCGATGGGCTTGCGGACGTGCCGACTGCCGTCCGCCTGGACGACCGAAAACAATCCCACCTCCGCATGCCGCGAATTGTCCCAGCCCGGATAGGCGGTTATCGGGTATAGGCAAATACCTTCGATCGGCGCTTCGAGGTCAATTGCGGCACGCACCTCGTCGCAGACATAATGGAGCCACGCCGCCCCGCCTGATCCCTCGGAGCCGGTCTCGGCGATGAACATCGACTTGCCATATCGATGCGCGACCTCGATCAGCATCTCGGATAGGGCACGGTACTCGTGGTGCCCCATGGGAATCGTCGGCCCGTTGAGGTACCACTGATTGTGCGGATAGAAATTCAGGCCAACGACATCGACAACATCGTCGCTGCCCCCCAACTCGGGCTCTGCCCGGCCCAGCAGCATGTCGTAAGCTTCGAACTGTCCGAGACGGGCATTTTCGGCCCGACGCCGTTCGGTCCGCGTCCGGTCGCGAGGGGCAATGTGGATAAGCGGCTCGGCCCAGACAAATCTGCAAGCGGGATCGACCTCGCGCATCGCGCGAACGCCAGCTATTGCAGCTCTCACGAGGTGCCTCTTGAACCATCCCCGCTTCTTCGGGCCAACGCGCGGGAAATAGCCAACCTCAACAGCCCAGGCGAAAAACGAGATTTCGTTGATCGGGCACAACAAAGGCGCTGTACCGGCGATTGAACGATGAACCCTCACAGCTTCTGCAGCGAACGAGGCATAGGCATCGATGAAATGCATCGACCCTTGATCAACGTGGTCTGGACATCCGTAGTGGAAGATGTCCCAGATGACCTGGACACCTGCCGATTGCGCTGCTTCGACCATCGGCGTCCAGCTTGACCAGTCATAGTTTCCAGGAGCGGTTTCGATGAGGTGCCAGCGCAACCCGTCGCGGACGGTACGAAGACCGAGTTCGGCGCAACGGCGGTAGTCGCCCAGGGCGTGCAAATAGTGCGAGGTCGCACGGATAAGATCGAGGCGGACGCCGTCCTTGCGCCGGTGCGACGAGCACTCAAAGCCAGCCATGAAAAAACTGGCGAAGGGCGACGTGCCCGCAATCGAAGTCACCTCATTGCCTTCGCTGTGTCGTGCTTCGCTCATACGAAGTCTCCTGCAGGCATTTGGGCTCAGTCTCGGCTGCCGAATGCAGATCGAAGCAGCCATGAGCAATCCGGCTGCCGTATCTCATCCGCCAGGCTGCACTTTCGTCCTGTGCTTAACGGGATGGTTCCAAACCGGATGATCGAGCCTTTGTTCCCGTCGACCCCGTCAGAGGCAGACAGCAGCCAGGGAAGAAGCTGCGCGAGGCAAGTCGGGGGTCAGGCACATGCCGTGATCGGATCATCCAACGCTCCGGCGAAGGCAGGCAACAGTCCGTTCAAATTTCGACTTTCCAATATCGATCATGCAGGCGAGAGGGACGAGGCCCGTCGCGTCAAGCCGCTCCTTCGATCTTTGCCGGCAGAGCGCGCGCCATTCAGCTCAAGCGGGAACATTGGCTACGTCAGCAAGTTTGATCGCCATAGCAAGGGGCCGCAGGGCGGGCGCGCAGATGAGACATCTGCTCAAGGAAATCCTGGTCGAGATCGCTGAAATCCTTCCAGCGATGGCTCAAAAGGGCGACAATTCGGCCGAAGCACTGCCTGTCCATGCGCCGAACTTCCCCCACGATCTGGAGCCGGTTATCCGGGCAGACCCTTCCTACGAGGTGCCATCGCAACGCGCGGACGATCGGCATAAATCAGTCGCAGTTGAGCAAGCCGCAAGCTGTATGGAGGGATGCGGCGCCGGCTCGGATGATCTTACCTTTGCCAGTCACTGCAGATGAACCCACGGTCAAGGCTCACGCCTCTGACGGGCACGGCGTCGAGTGCCGAGCGAACGGCTTCAACGTTTGAGGTGTGGGGCCGGGCTTACGGCCTGAAGATCAACGGCGGTTGGCCTGCGCCTCTTCATCGCGCCATCGCTTCGGTCCGCCTGCGACGCTACGCGACACAGTCGCGCGTGAGCCAACCCGTACCCACGGGTCAATCTCTTCTCCCAAGAAGGCCGCGCCATGGACGGACCAATAGTGCGGGCCCGGCCGAGGTATGACCCACTAGCCTTCGTCGGATGCCAGTGACAATATCCCACCAGGCGCCACCTGCAGCAGTTCCCTTGGACGGTCCTGTTCTGGCAATGAGATGATCCAGCCATAAGGTGCGCGGCTCAACAGCCTCTACCCCGTAGCATGTCTTTAAAGTGGCTTCTTCGAAGTGCGCTCCGGAGTGCAGCAGCCACATCACACGGGTTTTGTCGTCGACGCTGCCTTCTAAAGGCGCGTGGTAGCGGGAGCAGTCATGACACCCTCCGATGGGGCGGAAGCATGTTCTTCGCTCACAGCCGGCGGCGCCCAGAAACTACCGCCGCGAGAGCAATAATATTTTCAGTCGAGATCATGTGACCGGCAGAAGCGTTCTAGTGCCTCTCTTTCAGAAATCGGGCTTCACGAAGCAGCGAATTCCAATCCGTGCCGATAAGCTTGATCAGACCGCGCGCATCCGGCTCTGAAATACCGACTTCTTCAGACAGACGTCGGGCAAGCAATTGCTGATTGCCCTTTTCGACTCGGCCATCGCCATCCTTTTTCATTGGGTTCCTCCTTTGGGAAGCCAACTTGCGGAATGACCTTTCGTTTCACGAAACAAGAAAAAAGCCCGCGTCCGATTCGCGGCAGCGAGGATAGCGCCATTCGCTAGGGACTGTCGCAGGCGGTGCAAAGCAGGTCCACCTGGGGCGAACCAACACCGCACACCTTCGATAACGTACGCAAACCGGGTCCCAACAGAACCTGCGCGAACCCCGTGCAAGCCGCGCCGAAACGCCCCGCAGCCCCTCAGAATTAATGGGGATTGGCATCGGTGGTGTGTTTTGGGACGTGGGCGGTCAGGCGGGTCTCCTGACCTCCATGTTGAGGAAATGCTTCGGTCCGGGGCCGCCACGGTCCTCGAACGTAGCGGCTATGACGCCAGGGACTGGCATTTCAAGGGCCGCTATGGGAGATGGTCCAAGGGCGCGGGATGCTCGGATCAAAAACCGCGGGAACGCGGCCGTATCTTCTTTGATCACTGCCTGATGAACATGCCCGTATAGGTCTGGCCGGCGAGCGTATGGGTTGCGGACAGCGTGCCGTCGGGCATCATCCTAAAACTGACGTCCGCGCCATTCGGGAGGCGCCCCAGCTTCAACGTATTCCCTACAATTTTTCCTTCGCCCGCGGCCTCACCCGGATTGTCATCGCTCAGAATTCCCCATGCGTAGGTTACGGTCACCTTTCCGTTTGAAGAAACAGATTGAACAGACAGTTTACCTTCATATGTGCCTTCCAATCGCCCGACCCAATTGCCCGAAAAAGCAGCGTACTTTGTTGGAACGCCCTTTGAAGGAGGAATGATTGCCACGGATTGATCCATTATTGCCGGGCCGGGGGGAACAACGGCAGGATCCAAGGCGGATTGGGAGGGAATGGCAGCAGGTTCGATAGCGGCGGATTGCAGCGGTTCAGGAGCCGATTGGCACGCGGGTAGGGCAAGTGCTGCGAAGGCCAGTATAAGGTTCCGCATCAATTTCTCCACATCGTTTCCGACGGACATATCCGAAAGCCCGCTGATCGGCAGAAAGTTCGATTCCCCACCAGGCCGGATTTTGGAGACGCCTGATGAACCATGAGTGACGCCAATAGATAGCCGCTCGTCAACCGTGTGGCGACATTGCGCGGCCGGACCTCAAGCGGGCTCGTTGAGATGCCCATTTGCAAGGCCGGATTTCTCGCTTCAGGTGAGACGCCTTTTGCCTGATGCCTGGCCGGAGCCATCTGGCCCTCATAGGTGAGGTTGCAGCGTCAGGCCTTGGCGGATCAACCACCTCATGTGATGTCGCAGCGACCATTGCGAGCGCAGCCTATGTCATAGGTTAATGCGCTGCTCGAGGGGCTCGATTATGGGTGTGCAGCACTCCTGTGCCCCGTGCAATGAAGTCCCGGCCAAGGACCTGCCTCGGCATCCTGAATTCCCAGTTCCCGACCAGCAGTCCGGCGCCTCGTTACGGCTATCCGGAACTTTTGACGCGGATGCAAGTTCGATAACCAACATCAGCTAGGTAGCCACTTTGTCACCCACTTCATCCTCGGATGTACTTATCCGCAAGCTCCAGAGCATCTCGGATCTCCGAGAGGGCGATATTGATGTTTTGAAAGACATCCAAATTCAGGAGAAGGATTTTCTTGCCAATTACGACCTGGTGCGTGAGGGTGACCGCCCTGTCAATTCGTTCGTGGTTTTGGATGGCCTGCTCGGTTCCACCAAACTTACCGGCGATGGCAAACGGCAGATTACATCCTTCTTTGTGGCTGGGGACATTCCCGATCTGCACGGACTGCATCTGTCGGTCATGGATTGCAATTTCACGACCCTGACAGCAGCCAGACTGGGCTTCATGCGACATGACGCTCTTCGCGCCATTTGCGAACAGCATCCCCGAATCGCCACGGCTTTTTGGCGCTCGACGCTGATCGATGCAGCGATTTACAGGGAATGGGTTACGAATGTGGGACGACGCGAGGCCTATACGCGCATGGCTCACATCTTGTGCGAACTGATCTTTCGCTTGCGCTCGGTTGGACGCATCCAGGATCACGTCGCGGATCTTCCCATTACCCAGGCAGCACTTGGCGATGCATTGGGCTTGTCTACAGTCCACGTCAACCGAATGCTTCAGGAACTTCGACGTAGAGGCCTCATCGCCACCACAGGCCCAAGGGTGCAGGCTCTTGATTGGCCCGGCCTCACTCGTGCAGGTGATTTCGAAACGACGTACCTGCACCAAAGGAACCCCGCAGCTTAGTGGTGACGGAAGCTTTCGGATGGCACGATTTTTCTTTGATAGTGGCGATCACGATGTGGTCATCCAGGACGAAATCGGCATCGAATGTGCCGGTCTGGAGGAGGTGCGCCGCGTAGGCTTCGAAGGCCTTATCGACCTTACGAGAGATGCACTGACCGAGGTGGACGGGCAGCAAGTATTTGTTGAAGTGCGGAACGAAAATGGCGACAGGATTCTGAGGCTGAGCATCTCGCTTCAGATCAAGCTGATGAGATAACGTGCGATAGGACTTGCTGCGACAGAATGCTGCCGAACGCCGGCACACCAAACGGAGCGGCGACGAAACCGAATGCCGCGTGGCCGGACTGACGCACGAAGATGCCGCCGCCATTTGCGACCAGCTCGGGTTCTCCACATTGGACAAATCGGAAAGCCGCAGCAGAAGGGCATGCCCGCCTCAGTGGCGCAATCCGACTGATTTAATCGATGTCGCGATTTTTGTATGAAGTTCTGGAACGCGCACTCTCAGCGCTCGTTCATGTTGTCTCAGCAGAGGGTCGTCGAGATGCAACGAAAAGCGAACGAGGCAAGCCGGGTTGCGAAGGGCCAGGACCTTGAGGTCGAACATCTGGTCGAGCTCACGGAAATTGACCCCAAGCAGGCACGAACGCTGCTTCGCAGGCATGGCGCCGATTGGCCGAAGCT
>NZ_RZPF01000229.1:0-8522 GCF_004022735.1 Mesorhizobium sp. M7A.F.Ca.AU.001.01.1.1 | reverse complement strand
GTCAGCGTCGGCGTGTCGTCGGTGCTGAAGGGCGTGGACACGGTGGCGGCGCTCATGAAGCGTGCCGATCTCGCGCTCTACGAAGCCAAAAGCGGCGGCCGCAATCGGGTCGTCGCCAAGGCGGCGTAGTGACCCAGCCCCGATTATCCAGTCAACCCGACAGGGTTACCCGTTTACCTTAATCCAAGCGATTCGCGAGCCTTGGTTAAGAAACTGTTGATTTTTATAAGCTCTTGCGCGACTGTGCAGGCCAAGACGAAGCCGGCACGAGGATAGACCGCCGGCTCCGGTCCCTGGGAATACCCCATGATGCTCAGGTCCGCCGCATCTCCTGGGTCCGTGGGGTCGGCCGGCCGGCGCTGGCACATAGTGGCCTCCTCGTACCGCTGCCAAACGCCGACCGGCCCCCTTCTTTCCAATGAACATCAGAGCTCCGTGCCAAAGCACGGAAGACTCTGGGTTTTTGCGCCTGAAAATCTGGATATCGTTAGGGGAAATTGCCCCGAGCGCTTGTTCCGCGGCAACCAACAGGGGAAACAATACCGTTCCCTTCCATTTCATACATATGGCGCACAAGGGGCTTGCGGCAAGACCCGGCTCCTCCCGTAAAACCGACCCGAACCAAGGTGCGGAAAACGGGAGTGATGACAATGGTTTCAGATCATGCGGTGGTGATCGCCGGGGGTGGTCCGGCGGGATTGATGCTGGCGGGCGAACTGGCGCTAGCAGGCGTCGACGTTGCCATTGTCGAAAGGCGGCCGGATCAGAAACTTGCCGGCCTGCGCGCAGGTGGCCTCCATGCACGCACCATCGAGGTGCTCGACCAGCGCGGAATTGCTGATCGGTTCCTCTCGCAGGGCCAAGTGAGCCCGGCCGTAGGTTTTCACATGATCCGCCTGGACATCAGCGACTTCCCAACCCGGCACAATTACCTGTTGGCGCTGCGGCAGAACCACATCGAGCGCATCCTGGCCGACTGGGTCGGCGAGTTGAAGGTGCCGATCTATCGTGAACACGAGGTTGCGGGGTTTATCCAGGACGACAGCGGCGTCGACGTCGAACTGTCCACCGGTCACCGCCTGAGGGCCGCATATCTGGTCGGCTGCGACGGAGGCCGCAGCACCATTCGCAAGGCGGCCGGTATCGAGTTCACCGGATGGGATCCGACGATGAGCTGGATGATTGCCGAGGTCGAAATGTCGGAAGAACCGGCATGGGGCTTCCGCAGCAACGCCTCCGGAATTCATGCCCTGGGTAAGATCGAGGACGGCAAGAAGGTTGGCGTCGTGCTGACGGAGCCCCGCCTGGAGGCGCGCGGCGAACCGACGCTACGCGAGCTCAGCGAGGCGCTGGCCGCCATCTATGGCACCGATTTTGGGGTCCACAGCCCGACCTGGCTCTCCCGCTTCACCGACATGACGCGCCAGGCTGCCGCATATCGCGACAGACGCGTGCTGCTGGCCGGCGATGCCGCCCACGTCCATCCGCCGATGGGTGGACAGGGCCTCAACATCGGCGTGCAGGATGCGGTGAACCTTGGATGGAAGCTGGCCCAGGTCATCAAGGGGATATCGCCGGAAAGCCTTCTCGACAGCTATCACGCCGAGCGCCATCCGGTTGCCGCCCGCGTGTTGCGTAACACGATGGCGCAGGTCGCGCTTCGCCGCACGGATGACCGCAGCAAGGCCTTGGCCGACACCGTTGCCGAGTTGCTCGGCATGGATGAACCCCGCAAAAAGATCGCAGCCGAGATGTCCGGCCTGTGTGTCCACTACGACCTCGAAGAGGGGCACCCGCTGCTTGGGCGGCGAATGCCCGATCTCGATCTGACCACCGCCGGCGGACCGTTGCGGGTCTTCACCTTGCTGCACGACGCGCGGCCCGTGCTGCTCAACCTCGGTGAGCCCGGCAGACTGGACATCGCGCCCTGGGCAGAACGGGTTCGGCAGATCGACGCCGGTTACGCCGGTATCTGGGACCTGCCGGCTCTCGGGAGTGTCGTTGCGCCCGACGCGGTCTTGATCCGGCCCGATGGTTATGTGGCTTGGGCCGGGGCGGGAACCCAACGGGGCCTTGTGGGCGCGCTGACCACCTGGTTCGGGCCGCCTGCTGCCGCAGGTTAGCAGACGCGATCGCGCGACCGCCTTGAGAATATTGCGTCGCTTCCTCCGACAGTGCTCCTGACAGTTTGTTGACAGGAGTTTTCAACTGTGCAGAATTGGTTGGACCATTGGACCACTCGGAGGAAATGTGGACCAGAACAGCCTGCCACCCATTCAAATCACGGCGCGCGACGACGCCGTGTTGAAGGCGTTGGTGGGATTTGTTCGCGCCGAAGCCCTGCAGCTGGGCGACAGACTCCCAACCGAACGCATTCTCGCCGAGCGGCTGAAGGTCAGCCGCAACACCGTGCGCGAGGCTCTGACACGCTGGGAAGGGCTCGGCCTCGTCGAACGCCGGCAAGGCAGCGGCACCTATCTCAAGGCGGCTGTTTCGCCTGATATGCTGCACATGCCGCTGACACTGGCCGGCGGCAATGATTTCACCAGCCTGATGCAGACGCTGGAGATCCGCCGCGCGCTGGAGGCGGAGGCAGCAGCCCTTTGCGCCGAACGCGCCAGCCAAGCCGATATTGCCGAGATCGCACGCAAGCTCGACATCATGGAACAGGCGTTCCGCACGCGCGAGGGCATGTCGTCGGAAGAGGATTGGGAGTTCCACCAGGCGATCTACCGGGTCTCGGGCAATCCGCTGTTCGAGCAGATCATCGCCGCCATGCATGAGCTGTTTCACCGCTTCTGGGAGCATCCGCTCGGCGTGCGTGACTTCGGCCACGCCAGCTTTCCCTATCACCGGACCATCTACGAACGCATTGCTGCCCGCGATCCGCAGGGCGCTCGCGCCGAGGCGCTCAAGCTGATCGCCACCGTCGAGGACGACCTCAAGCGCGGCGCGGCCAAACTCAAACTCTCGAGCCAGACATGAACGAGCATCCATCAGGTTTCGATTACGACTATCTCACCGAAGCGGCCACGCTTTTGGCGCATGACGAACCGTTCCCCGGCGGTGCGGTGGTGCCGCCGATCTACCAGACCTCGCTGTTCACCTTCGCCAACTATGCCGAGATGGCCGATACCTTTGCCGGCAAACGAAGGCAGCCGATCTACTCGCGCGGCGACAATCCCACGGTGATGGAGTTCGAGGCGCGCGTGGCAGCGCTCGAGGGCGCAGAAGCCGCGCGCGGCTTTTCCAGTGGCATGGCGGCGATCAGCGCCACAGTGCTTGCGTTCGTCGGTGCGGGCGAGCGCATCGTGGCGGTGCGCAATTGCTATGGCGATGCCTACCGTTTGTTCGAGCGGCTGTTGCCGCGCCTCAACATCAAGGTCGACTATGTCGACGGCTCCGACCCGGATGCGGTCGCGGCGGCACTTCCCGGCGCCAAGCTGCTTTATCTGGAAAGCCCGACCTCGATGATGTTCGAGCTGCAGGACATCGCGCATCTGACACGGTTGGCCAAGGAACAGGGCATCGTCACCACGATCGACAATTCCTGGGCGACGCCGGTGTTCCAGAAGCCGATCACGCATGGCGTCGACCTGGTGCTGCATTCGGCCTCGAAATACCTTGGCGGCCACAGCGATACGGTCGCGGGCGTCGTGGCGGGTTCGGCTGCCCACATCAAGCACATCAACGAGCAGACCTATTCCTATCTCGGCGGCAAGCTGTCACCGTTCGAAGCGTGGCTTTTGCTGCGCGGCCTGCGCACGCTGCCGCTGCGCCTGCCGCACCACATGAAGAGCGGCCTGACCATCGCCGAACGGCTGAAGGCGCATGCCGCTGTCGAGCGGGTCAACCATCCCGTCTATTCGAACCACCCGGGCAAGGCGACGCTGGCCGGCTATGCCGGGCTGTTCTCCTTCGAGGTTACGGACGAGATTGACATCCCCGTCTTCGTCGACGCGCTGAAATATTTCCGCATCGGCGTCAGTTGGGGCGGGCATGAAAGCCTGGTCGTGCCGGCCAAGGCGTCGCTGGAGCAGACGCCGGGCCTGAATTCGATGGCGCGCTTCGGCGTCAGCCCCCGAACCATCCGCTTCAATGTCGGATTGGAGAGTGTCGAAGACCTGTGGGCGGATGTCGCCCAAGCCTTCGAAAAAGCCAGAAAATAACAAGCGGGTTCAAAATGGGAGTCTTGAACATGAAAAAACTGACCGTCATGCTTGCCACCGTTGCGGGACTGGCGATTTCCGCCGGAAATGCTGTGGCCGATTCGACCCTGAAAATGGTCGAAGTCATCACCAGCCCGCCACGCACCGAATTCCTGAAGAAGCAGATCGCCGAGTTCGAAACGGCCAATCCAGGCATCAAGGTCGAGCTGATCTCGCTGCCCTGGGGGCAGGCGTTCGAGAAATTCCTGACCATGGTGCAGGCCGGCGACACGCCCGACGTGGTCGAGATGCCGGAACGCTGGATGGGCCTCTATGCCAACAATGCCCAGCTCGAGGATCTCGGCCCGTATATGGCCAAATGGGACGACGCCAAGACGCTGGGCGACCGCGCCAAGCAGTTCGGCTCGACCGTCAACAACACCCAGTTCATGATCCCCTACGGCTACTATGTGAACGCGCTGTTCTGGAACAAGAAGCTGTTCAAGGAGGCAGGTCTGGACGGCCCGCCGGCCACGCTCGACGAGTTCGTCGCCGACTCCAAGAAAATCTCCGCCATTCCGGGCAAATACGGCTACTGCCTGCGCGGCGGGCCGGGTGCCTTCAACGGCATGCACATGTTCATGAACATCGCTCAGGGCAAGGGTGGCTACTTCAACGAGGACGGCACTTCGACGATCAACGAGGAGGGCTCGGTCAAGGGCCTGCAGATGCTGGCCGATATGTACAAGGACGGCCTGGCGCCGAAGGATGCGGTGAGCTGGGGTTTCAACGAAACGGTCACCGGCTTCTATTCCGGCACCTGCGCTATGCTCAACCAGGATCCGGACGCGCTGCTCGGCATCGCCGACAAGATGAGCGCCGACGATTTCGCGGTAGCGCCATTGCCGGTCGGGCCGAGCGGCAAATCCTATCCGACACTCGGCTATGCCGGTTGGGCCATGTTCGCCAACTCGCAGCACAAGGACGACGCCTGGAAGCTGATGGCGACCCTTTTGTCGCCGAAGGACAATCTGGAATGGGCCAAGGAAGTCGGCGTCGTCCCGATCCACAACGGTGCCGACCAGGATCCCCATTTCAAGACCGAGCAGTTCAAGGGCTGGTTCACAGAGCTCAGCGACAGCTCCAAATATGAAATGGTCACCCCGCCGACGCATCTGGAGAACCTCGGCAATTTCGTCGACCAGGTGGCGATCAAGAATTTTCAGGAAGTGCTGCTTGGCCAGAAGACGGCCAAGGACGTCGCCGACCAGTGGGCTGCCTTCCTGACCAAGGAACAGCAGGACTGGATGGCGAAGAACAAGAAATAAGCGCGTTCTTTCCTTCTCCCGTTCACGGGGAGAAGGTGTCACGAAGTGACGGATGAGGGGCGGCGGTAGTTTTGCCTACTTTGCGCTGCCCCTCATCTGCCTGCCCATCCTTCGCAGCCGCTGCGCTGCAGCTTCGGAGGGTGAACCGGCACTTCTCCCCGCTCATTGTCCATCCGCTGCTCCAGGGAGCCGATCCTCACCCAATGACCTATGCCGTGTCCGAAATACGATCCGTCGGCAAGCCTCGAAAGAAGCGGCTGTCGCATGCCGCTATCGAGCCATGGCTCTATCTCAGCCCGGCGATCATCCTGCTGGTCGTGGTGCTTCTGGTGCCGCTGGTCATCGGCATCAGCTACTCCTTCCGCAAGTTCTCCGCCTTCAAGTCCGAATATGTCGGGCTCGGCCAGTATCAGGCGATGCTGTCGGATCAGGTGCTGGGCCAGGCGCTGGTCAACACGTTGTGGTGGACGGTCGCCAGCCTTTTCTTCCAGTTCTTCCTCGGCCTTGGCCTGGCGCTTCTGCTCGACAAGCCGTTTCGCGGCCGCAAGGCTGTACAAGCCCTGGTGTTCCTGCCCTGGGCGGTGCCGTCCTTCCTGTCGGGCCTGACTTGGGCCTGGCTGTTCAATCCGATCATCGGCCCGCTGCCGCACTGGCTGTTTGCATTGGGTCTGAAGGCCGAGCCGACCAATGTGCTGTCCGATCCGTCAACCGCCATGTGGGGGCCGATCGTCGCCAATATCTGGTTCGGCATTCCGTTCTTCGCCATCACGCTCCTGGCGGCGCTGAAGTCGATCCCGTCGGAACTGCATGAGGCTGCGGCCATCGATGGAGCCTCGCCCTGGCAGCGCTTCACCAAGGTGACGCTGCCGTTTCTGGCGCCGACCATCGCCATCACCGTGATGTTGCGCACCATCTGGATCGCCACCTTCGCCGACCTGATCTTCGTCATGACCGAAGGCGGACCGGCCGGCTCGACCAACACTGTGCCGGTCTACATCTATGTCAGCGCCTTCAAATCGCTGGACAAGGGCTATGCCTCGGCGGTGGCCGTGCTGCTATTGGTCCTGCTCATTGCCTATGCGATTGCGCTGATCGGTATCCGCCGCACCCTGGTGAGGCACGTCTGATGATCGCAGGACGCACAGCCTCGCAGCGCTTCTTCGGCGGCATCGGCCTCTACGCGGCAATCGCGGCTTACGTGCTCTTTGCCTTGTTCCCGATCTACTGGACGCTGAAGATCTCGGTCACGCCGGAGCGGCTGCTTTATTCCGAAGGCATCACCTTCTGGCCGTCGCACATGACGCTGCAGAACTTCGTCACCGTGCTCGAGGCCACCGATTTCCCCCGCTATTTCCTCAACAGCGTCATCGTCTCGGTATCGACGGCGGCACTGGTGACAATCATCGCCACGCTTGCCGGTTATGCCATGTCGCGCTTCACCTTTCGCGGCAAGGCAGCACTGGCGCTGATGTTGCTTTTGACCCAGACCTTTCCGCTGGTGATGGTCATTCCGCCGATCTACCGCGTGATGGGTCAGATCGGACTGATCAACAGCCTGACCGGGCTGATCATCATCTACACCGCCTTCAACACGGCTTTTGCCACCTTCCTCATGCAGTCCTTTTTCGACGGCATCCCCAAGGATCTGGAGGAAGCGGCGATGATCGACGGCTGCACGCGTGCGCAGGCGATGCGCAAGGTGATTGTACCGCTGACGCTGCCGGGCATGGGCGCGACGCTCGGTTTCGTCTTCACCGCCGCCTGGAGCGAGCTTCTGTTCGCGCTAATGCTGATTTCCAGCGACGACCAGAAGACCTTCGCCGTCGGCTTGCTCACCTTCATCGGCAAGTTCGCCGTCGATTGGGGACAGATGATGGCGGCATCCATCCTGGCGTTGATCCCGGTCTGCATCTTCTTCGCCTTCCTGCAACGCTATCTCGTCACCGGCCTGACCGCCGGCGCCGTCAAAGGATAGATCGATGGCCTCTGTTACGCTCGATAAGGTCCGCAAGGATTATGGCGCCGTCCGCGTCCTGCACGCGGTCGACCTTGAAATCGCCGATGGCGAGTTCGTCGTCCTGGTCGGCCCGTCGGGCTGCGGCAAGTCCACGCTTTTGCGCATGATCGCCGGGCTGGAGGAGGCTTCCGGCGGCGAGATCCGCATTGGCGAGCGGCTGGTCAATGACGTAGCACCCAAGGACCGCGACATCGCCATGGTGTTCCAGTCCTACGCGCTTTATCCGCATATGGACGTGTCGAAGAACATGGGCTTCAGCCTGCTCCTGAAGAAGGCGGAGAAGGCGACGATCGACTCCAGGGTGGACGGCGCCGCCAAGCGGCTCGGGCTCGATACCTTCCTGCAGCGCCTGCCGCGGCAATTGTCCGGCGGCCAGCGCCAGCGCGTCGCCATGGGCCGGGCGATCGTGCGCGACCCCAAGGTCTTCCTGTTCGACGAGCCGCTGTCGAACCTCGACGCCAAGCTGCGCGTCCATATGCGCGCCGAGATCAAGGCGCTGCACCAGCAACTGAAGACGACATCGGTCTATGTCACGCACGACCAGATCGAGGCGATGACCATGGCCGACCGGATCGTCGTCATGCATGACGGGCTGATCCAGCAGGTCGGCGCGCCGCTCGATCTCTACGACCGGCCGGCCAACATGTTCGTTGCAGGTTTCATCGGTTCGCCCGGCATGAATTTTCTGCCGGCGACGGTTCGCAAGGGCGCTACGTTGGAGGCCGTACTGGCCGACGGCCAGGCGCTGCGGCTGCCGGAAGACTTGCCACTGACCCACGGTGACGCCATCACCGTCGGTTTGCGGCCCGAGCATATCAAGCTGGCGGACGACGGTGCGTTGAAGGGCGAGGTGGGTGTGGTCGAGCCGCTCGGCCTTTCGACGCAGTTCTACGTCAAGCTAGCCAGCCAGCAGCTGTGCGTCTTTGCCATGGGCCGTGCCGGCGTCAAGTCCGGCGACGTGGTGCGGTTGGCGGCCGAACCGGACCAGCTGCATCTGTTCGATGCGAAAAGCGGCGAGCGCATCGGCTG
>NZ_RZPF01000228.1:0-8537 GCF_004022735.1 Mesorhizobium sp. M7A.F.Ca.AU.001.01.1.1 | reverse complement strand
GGCGAAAAGAAATGCAATTGATCCATCGTTTCCTCCCGGTCGACCGCAATGCGCTCGATCGAACCCCACCAAACGCACCAACAGCCGGTTGGTTCCAGCCAAAAAATGGAATTTTTTGAGAAATCTGTCAGGCGAAGGCGATCACCTGTGCGGTGGTGAGTGTCGCCTACATCGTCGGAAAGTGGCAGGCGACTTTGCGACCGGGTCGGTATTCCCGCAACTGCGGCCGCTCCGAACGGCAGCGCTCCGCCGCGATCGGGCATCGGGGATGGAAACGGCAGCCGGTTGGAGGGTTCAGAGGGCTCGGTACGTCGCCGGTGAGGATGATGCGCTTGCGCGTCCCGCTGGGCGTCGTCTCCACGATAGGAACCGCCGAGATCAGCGCCTGGCTATAGGGATGGGCCGGTGCTGCAAACACTTCTTCCGCCGGCCCTTCTTCGACGATCGAGCCGAGATACATGACCGCTATGCGGGTTGAAACCTGACGTACCACCGACAGGTCGTGGGCGATGAAGATGTAAGTGAGATTGAGCTTCTCCTGCAGATCGGCAAGCAGGTTGACGATTTGCGCCTGCACCGACACGTCGAGCGCGGAGACGGGTTCGTCCAGGACCACGAGGTCCGGGTTCAATGCAATAGCCCGCGCGATGCCGACGCGCTGGCGTTGCCCGCCGGAAAATTCGTGCGGAAACCGCATGACGTGATCCGGCAGCAGGCCGACAAGGTCGAACAGTTCCGCCACGCGTCTGGTGATCTCGCTCGACGAGAGCCTGCCATGGATGCGCAGCGGCTCGGCCACCAGGTCGCCGACGCGCCGGCGCGGATTGAGCGATGCCGACGGATCCTGGAAAACCATTTGCAAGCGGCGCCGGAGCGGCCTGAGTTCGGACAGCGACTTCGAGGTGATATCGTTGCCTTCGAACAAAAGCTCGCCGTCCGATATGTCGTAGAGCCTCACCAGGCAGCGCGCCAGCGTGGACTTGCCGCATCCGGATTCGCCGACCAGGCCGACCGTCTCGCCGCGCCACACGGTCAGGGAAACATTGTCGACCGCATGAACGGTTCGCTTGCCTTCGGCGGAAAAACGGCTGCCGATCGAAAAGCGCTTGCCCAGCGAACGCGTCTCGATAATGGGGCGATTCTTGTCGGTCATCGATCCGCTCATGCCTGTGCCACCCTGAAGCACGCCGCGGCATGAGTGCCGCTCCCGAGGTCGGGTTTGCCGGCCTCGCAGGGCTCATAGTGAACCGGGCACCGCGGACCGAACGCACAGCCCTGCGGCAATCGCAGCAATGACGGCGGCGAACCGGGAATGGCCGGCAGGCGGCGTGGTTTTTCGCCGGTCAGCGGCGGGATCGAACCGAGCAGCGCGCGCGTATAGGGGTGTCGCGGATCGGAAAACAGCTCCGCGCGACTGCCGCGCTCCACCACGCGGCCGGCATACATGACCATGACCCGGTCGGCGAGTTCGGAGACCACGCCCATGTCATGCGTGATGAAGACCACCGCCGACTTGTGCGTCGCGCGCAGCTTGCGCACCAGATCGAGAATGCCGGCCTGTACGGTGACGTCGAGCGCCGTGGTCGGTTCGTCAGCCACCAGCAACGCCGGATTGCAGGACAAAGCCATTGCGATCACCGCCCGTTGACGCATGCCGCCGGACAGTTGGTGCGGGTAGCGCGACATCGCCTCGTGCGGGTTCGGAAAATTCACCTCGGCCAGCAATTCCTCCACGCGCTCCATCGCCTTGGACTTGCTGATGTTGCGATGCGCGCGGATCTGTTCGGCGATCTGCCAGCCGATCGTGTAGACAGGCGTCAACGCGGTCATCGGATCCTGGAAGATCATCGCGATCTCGTTGCCGCGCAGCCGCCTCAGTTCGCGCGCGGGCAGTCCCACCAGTTCGCGGCCCTTGTAACGGATCGAGCCTTCGATGGTGGCGTTGGGATCGGTGATCAGACCCATGACGGCCAGCAGCGACACGGTCTTGCCGGAACCGGACTCACCGACGACGCCGAGGATCTCGCTCTCCTCGAGGTCGAAGGAAACGCCATCGATGGCCCGCACCAGGCCATCATTTGTGCGGAAGGATACTTTGAGGTCGCGCACCGACAGTATCATGATGTCCTCAGGCGCGGATCGAGAAGGATGTAGACGAAATCGACCACCGCATTGGCAACAACCACGAACATCGAAGCGTACATCACCGTTGCCATGATCATCGGCAGATCGAGATTCTGCAGCGCGTCATAAGTGAGCTTGCCGATGCCGTGCAGCCCGAACACCACCTCCGTCAGCAGGGCCGAGCCTCCGACCAGCGCACCGAAATCCAGGCCGAACAAGGTGACGAAGGCGATGAGCGACGTGCGCAAGGCATGGCGCAGCAGGATGCGGGTCTCCGACAGGCCCTTGGCCCGGGCCGTACGGATAAGTCCTCCTGCAGGGATTCGATGATCGCCGCGCGCAGCACGCGCCCATAAATGCCGATGTAGAGAATGGACAGCGTGATCCACGGAATGACCAGGGTCAGGAACCAGCCCTTTGGATCGTCGGAGAAGTTCTTGTAGCCGAGCGGCGGCACCCAGGAGAACGCCCAGCTGTCGTGGTAGCGGCTCTGGGTGATCAGGTTCATCACCTCGCCCAACCAGTACACCGGCATCGAAATACCGAGCAGCCCTAGCGCCATCAGCAGCTTATCCAGCCAGCTGCCGCGCGTGGCGGCGGCGGCGATGCCGATGATGATGGAGACGACCACCCACAGGATCGCCGCTCCGAACACCAGCGAGAGCGTGACCGGGATCGAATCCATGACCGCCGGCACCACCTTCCAGCCACGATTGACGAAGGAGGTCAGATCGCCGGTGACGAAGATCTTCTCCATCATCGTCACATATTGCACGTAGAGCGGCCGGTCGAAGCCGAAGCTGTGGCGTACCGCCTCCAGCACTTCGGGCGATGCATTGCGGCCGGCGATGCGCGCCGCCGGATCGGAGCCCGGCGTTGCGAAGAAAATCAGGAAGACGATGACCGAGATGCCGAACATCACGAACAGCATCTGGCCGAACCGGCGCAGGATTGCGTAGATCATCAGTCGCGCCCCAGCCGAACCTTGGAGCGCGGGTCGAGCGCGTCGCGCAGACCGTCGCCGAAGACATTGAGCGCCATGACGGAAACCGCGATCGCCAGGCCCGGCACCAGCGCCACCAGTGGCCTGGTGTAGAGCAGCGCCTGTCCGTCCTGGATGATGGTGCCCCAGCTCGCGGCCGGCGGCTGCACGCCGATCGAAAGGAAGGAAAGGGCTGATTCCGTAAGCATGTTCAGCGCCATCATCAGCGGCACGAAGACGATCAGCGTCGTGGTGACGTTGGGCAGGATGTCGCGCCACAGGATGCGCCACCCCGGCACGCCCAGATTGATCGCGGCGAGCACGAATTCGCTTTTGCGCAGTGCCAGAACCTGCCCGCGTATCGGACGAGCCACATAGGGCACGTAGACGATACCGATGATGATGACAGGCAGCCACAGACTGCCGGACTCGATCTGGATCGGTCCTATCGTGATGCCATGCGCGATGGTGACGATGGAGAGCGAAATCGCCAGCAGATAAATGGGGAACGCCCACAGTATGTCGAGGAAGCGCGACAGCACCGTGTCGGTGACGCCGCCGAAATAGCCGGCGATCAATCCCGCCGCCGTGCCCAGGATCAGGGTGAAGATGGTTGCTGCTCCGGAGATCAGCAACGAGCTCAGCCCGCCATAGAGCATCCTGGCCATGACATCGCGCCCCTGGCTGTCGGCGCCGAGGAAATAATTGCCCAGCCGCCAGGTCGGGCCGAGCGGTGTGTAGCCAAGCCCGAGCCCCTCCGTCGATTGTTCCATCACCGGAACGTCGGCACCGTCGATCTGGATGACGGCGTCGAGCGTCGAGGCGAAGGGGTCCACGCCTGCCCATTTCGCATAAAGAGGCGCACTGAGGCAGGCAAGGACGATGAGGAGGAACACGGCCAGCGACGCCATGGCGGCCCTGTCCCTTGCCAGCTTCGCAAACGCGACGGCCCAGGGCCCTCGCGTCTTGCGCGGCGCGGCGACAGCTACGTTCGACACGGACGTGCCCCTCCGCGGTTCGTTACTGCACCCAGGCCATTATTGTACCCAGGATTGGGTGATCATCCAGTTGAACTGCCTGTTGAACTTGAAATTGCCAAGACGTTTGCTGACGAAGTCTAGCCGCTTCGGCGTAAAGAGGCCGACCGCAGGTGCCTTGTCGGTGACTTGCCTGTCGATTTCAGCCCACATTTTATCGGCGGCTTTCTGATCGGTGACGCCGAGGTCCAATGCCTTTTGCATCTTGGCGTCGATTTCCTTGTCGCAGAAGCCGGCGATGTTGATCGAGGCGTCCGAACCTTCGCGGAAGGAGGCGCAGCTGAACAGGATGTTCAGGAAGTCCGAAGCCGCCGGATAGTCCTTGTACCACTGGGTGACGGACATCTGCACCTTGTTGTTGGTGTTCTGGATGTAGGTGAACTGGATGTTCGACGAGATCGGCTTGACGTCGGCGACATAGCCGATGCTGGTCAGCACGCTCTGCAGATAGACGCCGATGGAGCGCGAAATGGCGGTGTCCTCGACGATGATCGTCACCTTCTGGCCCTTGGTGCCGGAGTCCTCAACGAGCTGCTTTGCCTTGTCGAGATCAGGAGCCGACCATTTGGCGCCCGGGTTCTTGGTGAAGGGACAATAGTCTTCATGCCCGGGGAAGTCCGGAGGCAGGACCTGGCAGACCGGCGAGGCCAGCACCTTGCCGCCGAACAGCTTGACCAGCGTGTTGCGATCGATCGCATAGGCAACGGCCTGGCGGGCTTTTTCGTTGTCGAAGGGTGCGAGACGGTTGTTCAGCGGCGCGTACCACCAAGCCGAAAGCGGCGAGATGTGCAGCTGGTCCATGGACTTGCTGCCCAGTTCGCCCAGGCGGTCGCTCGGCAGAGCGTCGAACATCCAGTCCGCTTCGCCGTTCTGGATCGCGGTGACGGCTGCCTCTTCGGACAGGCCGAAATCATATTGGACGACATCCGGATAGCCGTCCGGCTGGGCTTCTTCGCTCCACTGCTTGAAATTGGGGTTGCGGGAAACCGTCATGCCCTTGTTCGGGTCGAAGGCGGAGATCATGTACGCGCCGGTGCTGGGAATGGGCTTGGAACCCATGTCTTCAGCGGGCGTGTCCGCCGGCAGGACCACGGCATGCGGCAAGGCAAGCTTGTAGAGCAGCTCGGCATCCGGCTTGGTGATGTTGATGGTGATGGTGCCGGCCGCTTCGTCGCCGACAACGCCGCCTTCCAGCGTGCAGCTCTTGGTGTCGGCCAGGCATTTGTCCGCCCCGACGATGCCGGCATAGAACGTGCCGGAGGTGGGTCCGGAAACCTTGAAGATGCGCTGGAAAGAAGCGACGACGTCCTTCACGCCAAGATCCTGGCCGCTGGAGAACTTGATGCCCTTGCGCAGCTTGAAGGTGAAGGTCTTGCCGTCATTGCTGACCTGCGGCAGGGCCTCGGCCAGATCGGGGACGATGGTGAAACCGTCCATGCCCTCGGCCTTGCGGAAGGCCACCAGGCCGTCATAGATCGGCTGGTACATCTGCCAGCCCTGGTCCGTGTAATTGATGTGCGGATCGAGCGTTCCGGCCGCGGAGCGGGCCAGCAGGCGGATGGTGCCGCCTCGGTGCTCCTTGAGATATTCGGCCTGTGCCGGGGCCAGCCATGTACCGGCCAGCAATGCCGCGGCTGTTGCCGCCAGAAGCAGTTTCTTCATGTCTTGATTCCCCTTTTTTCAGTTATCGTTGTGGTCCAGGAAGTCTCCCACCACCCGCATGCACGCATCTTGCTCTTCGACATGCGGCATGTGGCTGGAATGCTCGAATATCTCCCAGCGAGACCCCTTGATGCCGTCCTTGTAGGGCTGCACGGTCGCGGGCGTGGCCTCGTCGTGACGTCCGGAGATGATCAGTGTGGGAACATCGATGGCCGGCAGGCGCTCGACGATGCTCCAGTTCCTCAGCGTTCCGATGACATGGAACTCGTTTGGCCCATTCATCAGATTATAGACGGTCGGATTGCGCACGACCTGGGCGAAACTTTCCGTGACTTCGGGCGGGAAAGGCACGACCCGGCAGACATGCCGCTCGTAGAACACCATCGTCGCAGCCTGGTAAGCCGCATCGTCCGTCGTGCCGGCCTGTTCGTGTCGGGTCAGGGTCTCCTGCACATCCGCGGGCAGATCCGCACGCAACCGGTTGGCCTCTTCGACCCACAGTTTCATGGACGCCGGTGAGTTGGCTATGGTCAGCGATTTCAGGCCTTGCGGCCGCGTCACGGCATATTCGGCGCCCAGCATACCGCCCCAGCTCTGGCCGAGCACGTGGAAGCCTGTCCGAATGCCGAGGTGGTCGACGAGGTTTTCAAGCTCGTCGATGAACAGCCCAGGTGTCCAGAAATCGGCGCCTTTCTCAGGCAGCAAGGTGGAATTGCCGCAGCCCAACTGGTCGTAGTGGATGACGGCGCGATCCCTTCGCGCAAGAAGCTTGTAGGCATCGACATAGTTGTGAGCGACGCCCGGGCCGCCATGCAGGATCACCACAGGCGCCTTTTCGCCGCCGAGTTCGCCACTGACCCGATACCAGGTCTCGTAGGCGCCAAAAGCGGCCCGTCCTTCCATGCCGATGATCTCAGATGACATCCCAATTCCCAGTGCGATTGAAGGTACTTTTATCGTCCGCGGCGGCAGGCGCCTAACTCATGTTACGGGTGACCTGCACCCACTCTTCCAGCATCTGCACGCCAAATGCCGTGGCACCTTGCCTGCCGAGCGGCCGATCGGTGTCGGTCAGTTCCTTGCTGGCGATGTCGAGATGCACCCAGGGGCGATCTTCCGTGAAATGGCGCAGGAAGGCTGCGGCATAGGGAGCATCGCCATCTTCCATATCCTTGGCATGATGCCGCAGGTCCGCGAACGGCGATTGCAGGCCCTCGTCGTAGGCCCGATCGAGCGGCAGCCGCCAGAACCGCTCGCCGACCGTTTCTCCGGCCGCGATCATCTGTGACGCGATGGCATCGTCGGTGCTGAACAGGCCGGCGAATATCGACCCCAACCCACGCGTCACCGAATAGGTCAGCGTTGCCAGATCGACGATCACTAAAGGGTTGAAGCGCGTGGCTGCATAGTGGAGGCAGTCGGCCAGAAGCAGGCGTCCCTCCGCATCCGTGTCGAACACTTCCACTGTCTGTCCGGACGCCGTCGTGATGATGTCGCGCGGTTTGAGCGCCGTGCCGGATGGCATGTTCTCCGCAATGCCGAGAACACCGACAACGTGTACCGGGCTGCCTTGCCGGGCGAGTGCGATCAGCAGGCCGACCACAGCGGCCGCTCCGCCCATGTCGGCTTTCATGTCGAACATCTGCGCTCCGCCCTTGATGCAGAGGCCGCCCGAATCGAAGCAGACGCCCTTGCCGACGAAAGCGAGTGGTTGGGCGGGAGCACCCTTGCCCCGGTAGCGCAGGACAGCGACCCGCGGCGGGCGCGCCGAGCCCGATCCGACAGCAAGAAGCGCGTTCATGCCGAGCTCCTTCAGTTGCGCGGCATCAAGCATTTCGATGTCGATGCCGGCTTCACGCAGGGGCTCAAGATGATCGTGGAAATTGTCTGGATGGAGATGGTTCGGCGGCAGGTTGACCAAGGTGCGTGCATATTCGACGCCGTCGGCGATGGCATTGATCCGCGCCAGCGCCGCTGTCAGATCCGGGCCGCGAGCCCCTACCAGTTTCACCCGCAAGGTTCTATCCGCTCCCGCCCCTTGCCGCCGGTTGCGCATATCGAAACGATAGCGGCGTAGCCGCATGCCAAGCGCGACACGCGCCAGGATTTCGGCGCCGGGCAGGTCAACGCCGGCGATCGGGTCCAGGACCAGGGTGGGCGCGCATTCCCCCTTGCCCTCGAGATGCGCGGCAAGCAGACCGCCGGCGCGCGCCAGTGATAGGGTGGTTACGGCTTCAGCTTTGCCCAGGGCCAGGACGACCACGCGCTTGGTCGATACGGACTGCGGGGCAATAAGATCGATGCAGGTGCCGGATTCGATCAAGGCGGCCGGGTCGGAGCAGGCGCGCGAGAGAATCCCGCCCATCTCGGCATCCAAGGCGGCTGCCCGCGGGCCGAAGCCTGTTTGGGCAGTTTGCAAGATCACGACGACGGAGGCTTCCGAGGAAATCTCGTCCGCGGTCTCGAAAACCGGCGCTGGCGATTGAGGCATAGGCTGGCGCTCTCTCCGATTGCGGCAATACCAGCCGGGTAGCGAGCAACGCTTCGCTCACCCCGGTGGAGACTGGTCAAGCCGGTCTCCGCCGTTCGTGGTATAATGCCGGTCCCCAAATAGTCGCTTTCTTGAGACGACTTAATTGCTCTTGTCATCTGGGTATCCCCTAACAGGGCAGGCGATCAAACGCGAATTCTGCCCATGTCGATTGACAAAAACTCAACTCACAATTCATGAT
>NZ_RZPF01000227.1:0-8565 GCF_004022735.1 Mesorhizobium sp. M7A.F.Ca.AU.001.01.1.1 | reverse complement strand
GCTTGAACTGCGGTCCACCATTGAGCGCCTGGAACTGCACGCCGTCGAGTTCGAACGTGGTCACCAACACCTTGCCTGCATCGGCGTGGCCTTCGGGCCAACGCATCACGCTCAGCACCTTGGAATTCTTGAAGATGGAGACGTAGAAGTTCATGGCCTCTTCGGCTCGGCCGTCGAACCACAGGCAGGTGGTGATCTTTTGCATGTCGTGCTCCTCGTGCTGTTTCGGTCGCTGTTCCTGTGAAACGGCTGACTCCGAATATGGTGCCATCTCCTTGCCGTCTGCCCAAGGACGGACATGCAGCGCGCCATCCGACAGTGCCACGCATTTTTTTGAGAGAATCTGGCGCATTGCAAAATTGTGGCCAGACCATACTTGCGCGTCTATAACGCCTGCGGTCCGAATTCAGCTCCGCCGCGCCAACCCCTGGGCTGCGGCCAGCCACCAAGGAAAAAACATGCCTGCCTATCGTTCCCGCACCACCACCCATGGCCGCAACATGGCCGGCGCTCGCGGCCTCTGGCGCGCCACCGGCATGAAGGACTCGGATTTCGGCAAGCCGATCATTGCGGTGGTCAACTCCTTCACCCAGTTCGTGCCGGGCCATGTCCATCTGAAGGATCTCGGCCAATTGGTCGCGCGCGAGATCGAAAAGGCCGGCGGCGTTGCCAAGGAATTCAACACCATCGCCGTCGATGACGGCATCGCCATGGGCCATGACGGCATGCTCTATTCGCTCCCGTCGCGCGAGCTGATCGCCGATTCTGTCGAATACATGGTCAACGCGCATTGCGCCGACGCCATGGTCTGCATCTCCAATTGCGACAAGATCACGCCCGGCATGCTGATGGCCTCGTTGCGCCTCAACATCCCGACCGTCTTCGTCTCCGGCGGTCCGATGGAAGCCGGCAAGGTGGTGCTCGCCGGCAAGACGCAGGCGCTCGACCTGGTCGATGCCATGGTCGCGGCCGCCGACGACAAGATCTCCGATGAGGACGTCAAGGTCATCGAGCGCTCGGCCTGCCCGACCTGCGGCTCCTGCTCGGGCATGTTCACCGCCAATTCGATGAATTGTTTGACCGAGGCGCTTGGCCTGTCGCTGCCCGGCAACGGCTCGACATTGGCGACGCATGCCGACCGCAAGCGTCTGTTCGTCGAGGCCGGCCACCTGATCGTCGATCTCGCCCAGCGCTATTACGAACAGGACGACGAAACCGCACTGCCGCGCAACATCGCCTCGAAGGGCGCTTTCGAGAACGCCATGACGCTCGACATCGCCATGGGCGGTTCGACCAACACCGTGTTGCATATCCTGGCTGCCGCGCATGAGGGCGAGATCGATTTCGATCAGGACGACATCGACGCGCTGTCGCGCAAGGTGCCGGTGCTGTGCAAGGTTGCGCCCGCCAAGTCCGACGTCCACATGGAAGACGTCCACCGCGCCGGCGGCATCATGGCCATCCTCGGCCAGCTCGACAATGCCGGCCTGCTCAACCGCGACCTGCCGACGGTGCATACGTCAACCCTGGGCGAGGCGCTCGACCATTGGGACATTTCCCGCACGACCAGCCAGAGCGTGCGCGATTTCTTCCTCGCCGCCCCTGGCGGCGTGCCGACACAGGTCGCCTTCAGCCAGGAGCGCCGCTGGGACGAGCTCGATCTCGACCGCGAGAAAGGCGTTATCCGCTCGACCGAACATCCCTTTTCCAAGGATGGCGGCCTTGCCGTGCTGAAGGGCAATCTGGCGCTCGACGGCTGCATCGTGAAGACGGCGGGCGTCGATGAATCGATCCTGAAATTCACCGGCCCGGCCCGCGTGTTCGAAAGCCAGGATTCGAGCGTCAAGGCGATCCTGTCCAATGAGATCAAGGCCGGCGATGTCGTCGTCATCCGCTATGAAGGACCGCGCGGCGGCCCCGGCATGCAGGAGATGCTCTATCCGACCAGCTATCTGAAGTCGAAGGGCCTCGGCAAGGCCTGCGCTCTGATTACTGACGGCCGCTTCTCCGGCGGCACCTCGGGTCTGTCGATCGGCCATGCGTCGCCGGAAGCTGCCGAAGGCGGTTTGATCGGACTGGTGCAGGAGGGCGATACGATCGAGATCGACATCCCGAACCGCAGCATCCGCCTGGCTGTCGATGAGGCGGAACTCGCTGCGCGCCGGGCGGCGATGGAGGCCAGGGGCGCCCTGGCCTGGAAGCCTGAGGAAAAGCGCAAGCGCAAGGTGACGACCGCCTTGCGCGCCTATGCCGCCATGGCCACCAGCGCGGCCAAGGGCGCGGTGAGGTTTGTGCCGGAGTGAGGTTTCTTCCTTCTCCCCTGTGGGAGAAGATGTCGCCGCAGGCGACGGATGAGGGGTGGTCCAGAGAACACCGACGTCTCACTCCGCTGGAACACCCCTCATCCGTCTCGGCGCCGCGCGCCGATCCACCTTCCCCCACAAGGGGGGGGAAGGGAAGAGAAGTGCTACGGCATCAACTGATACTCATAGAGCTTCTGATAGAGCCCGCCCTGCTTGAGCAAGGCCTTGTGCGGGCCGCTTTCCACCACCTTGCCGGCTTCGAGCACCACGATTGTGTCGGCCTGGTGCACGGTCGACAGACGGTGCGCGATGACGATCGTCGTGCGGCCTTCCGTCAATTGCTGCAGCGCGTCGCGGAACAGCGCTTCCGATTCGGCGTCGAGCGCGCTGGTCGCTTCGTCCAGCAGCAGGATCTCCGCATTGCGCAGCATGGCGCGTGCGATCGAGATCCGTTGGCGCTGGCCGCCCGACAGTAGGCCGCCATTCTCGCCGACATCCGTCTCGTAGCCTTTCGCCTGCGCGCTGATGAAGTCATGCGCGTTGGCCGCCTTGGCGGCGGCGATCACCTCATCGTCGGTCGCACCCTCGCGCCCAAGCCGGATGTTGTGCATGATGGTGCCGGCAAACAGGAACGTATCCTGGCTGACATAGGCGATCTTTTCCCGCAGCGATGCGAGCGTCGCATGGGAAATATCCTGACCGTCGAACAGCACCCTGCCGCTCTGCGGATCATACATGCGCATGATCAGGTTTAGAATCGTCGACTTGCCGCCGCCGGAAGGCCCGACCAGCGCCGTCATCTTGCCGGGCGCAAGCGTCAGATCGAACCTGTCCAGCACCGGCGGCCCTTTCTGATAAGCGAAGTCGACGGCGTCGAACCGGATCTCGCCCGGTCCGGCCAGAAGCGGCTTCGCGTCCGGCTTCTCGACCAGAGTGAGCGGCTGGTCGGCGAGCTCGAACATCATGCGCACGCCGACAATGCCGCTTTCCAGCGATATGCGTACGCGCGCAAGGCGCTTTGCCGGCTCATAGGCAAACAGGAGCGCCCCGATGAAGGCCATGATGTTTCCCGGCATCTGGCCGCCCTGCAAGACCAGGAAGCCGCTGACGAAGATGGCCCCGGCAATAGCCAGCCCGGCCAGCGTCTCCATCACCGGGCTTGTCGCAGCCTCCAGCGTCGCGATGTTATTGGCCCGGTTCTCGACGTCCGACACGGCCTTGTACATGCGGTTGCGCATCGCGCCTTCGAGGTTGAAGGATTTGACGACGCGCACGCCGATTGCCGTTTCCTGCATCACCTGCACGATCTGGCCGACCGAGCGAAACTCCATCGCGGCGAACTTGCGAACACGTTTCAGGATGCGGTTGACCCCGTAGATAGCCAAGGGGCCGACGACGAAGCAGATTATAGACAAGGCTGGCTGCTGCCAGACCATGACTCCTACCAGGACGACCAGCGACAACAGATCGCGCACATAGGACGTGACAACGAGGTCGAGCACGTTGCGTGCCGCCTGCGCATTGTTGGTCATGCGTGTGATCAGGTCGGACGACGAGGTCGAATGGTAGAATTCGATGCCTTGCGCCAGGATGCGGTCGTAGATCTTGCGCTGGCGGTCGGCGATGATGGCGTTGCCGACACGGCTCATGAAATAGGCCTGAATGAAGTTGGCGAGGCCCTTGAGGATGAAGATCGTGGCGACCCCGCCCGCAATCAGGTTGACCCGGTCAATCCGCTTGAAGACTACGAATTCGTCGGTGATCTCTTTGAGAATCCAGGCGCTGGCGCCGGTCGTGGCGGCCACCACAAGCATCGACAAGATCGCGGCGCCGTAGCCAAACCTGTGCTGATAAAAGGATTCCCGGATCAACCTCGCGACGAGGCGCTGGTTTTCCGTCGAGCGGAAGAAACGAAACAAACGGCGGATCCTTGAAACCGGGACAACGAAGGCGGCTTATAGAGGGAGTTGCGGCCGGATGAAACCATCCGCGGCCGCCGCGGACAAATCGCTGTTGCAAGCGGCATCGACGGGATGCGATTTTCAGCCTCGGCTATATCAGATGATTCTTTTGACGGGATGACGACGGATGGATTTCGACCTTATCGTTCGCGGCGGCACACTGCCTGATGGCAGGGTTGCCGACATCGGCATCAACGGTGAGACGATCGCGGCGATCGAGCCCGTTCTCCAGGGTTCCGCGCGGACCGAGGTCGACGCCCGTGGCAATCTGGTCTCGCCGCCCTTCGTCGATCCGCATTTCCACATGGATGCGACGCTCTCCTACGGCATTCCGCGCATCAACGCTTCGGGTACGCTGCTCGAAGGCATTTCGCTGTGGGGCGAGTTGAAGCCGCTTTTGACGCATGAGGCCGTGCGTGATCGCGCGCTGGCCTATTGCGACTGGGCGGTGTCGATGGGCCTGCTCGCCATCCGCACCCATGTCGATGTCTGCGATGACCGCCTGCTGGCGGTCGAGGCGTTGCTCGAGGTCAAGAAGACGGTCGCTCCCTACATCGACCTGCAATTGGTCGCCTTCCCGCAGGACGGGTTTTATCGCTCTCCATCGGCGCGTGAAAACACCATCCGCGCGCTCGACATGGGCGTCGACATCGTCGGCGGCATCCCGCATTTCGAGCGCACCATGGCCGACGGCACGCGCTCGGTAACGGAGCTGTGCGAGATCGCGGCCAGCCGCGGCCTGATGGTCGACCTGCATTGCGACGAGACCGATGATCCGCTGTCGCGCCATATCGAGCAGCTTGCCTATGAGGCGCAGCGTCTTGGTTTGCACGGCAAGGTCGCCGGTTCGCACCTCACCTCGATGCATTCGATGGACAATTACTACGTCTCGAAGCTTTTGCCGCTGATCGCCGAGGCCGGCGTCTCGGTCATTCCCAATCCGCTGATCAACATCATGCTGCAGGGCCGCCACGACACCTTCCCGAAGCGCCGCGGCCTGACCCGGGTCAAGGAAATGCTGGCGCTCGGCATTCGCGTCGGCTGGGGCCAGGATTGCGTGCTCGATCCCTGGTATTCGCTGGGCACCGCCGATATGCTCGATGTCGCCTTCATGGGTCTGCACGTCGCTCAGATGTCGAGCCCGGCAGAGATGGCGCGCTGCTTCGACATGGTCACCAACGTCAATGCCGCGATCATGGGCCTCGATCATCTCGGCCTGGCGGTCGGCAAGCGCGCCAGCCTGGTCGTCCTCGATGCCGGCAATCCGGTCGAAGCCCTGCGGCTGCGCGCCGAGCGCCTGTGCGTCATCGCCAGGGGCAAGGTGGTGGCGGAGCGGACGAAGCAGGAAACCAGGCTGTCCATCGGCGGAAGGCCGGGAATGGTGAACCGGCGGCACATATCCAGCTAGATACAGCCGATTCCCGGCGCTGGTCTTACCCATTGCCCGAATTCTCCTCGTCAAGGCAGCCACTTCCGTCTACGACGCGGCTTACTAGGGAGGAATCGGGATCGGCATGACGCAGCCCGTGGCGCAGAATTCGACGATCAGGAATGTGCTTTTGGCCGGCATTCTGTTGATGCTGGCCGGCGATTTCCTTTTTGCGCTGAACGACGCCATGGGCAAATGGCTGGTCGCCAGCTTCTCCGTCGGCCAGGTGGTGCTGATCCGCTCCATCGGCGCCTTCTTCGTGCTCGGCCCGATGATCGCCAACCAGGGCCCGGCCAAGCTGTTTCGCATGGAACGCCTGGAGCTGCAGCTGCTGCGGGTGGTGATGACCACGCTCGACACCGCGCTCTTCTATGCCGCCGTGGTCTATCTGCCGCTGGCCGATGTGATGAGTTTCTACATGGCGGGGCCGATCTACGTCGCGGCACTCTCGCACCTCTTGCTTGGCGAAAAGGTCGGCTGGCGCCGCTGGATGGCGATCCTGCTCGGCTTCTGCGGTGTGCTGATCATGCTGAAACCGTCGTCGGCGGCGTTCTCGCTGTCGTCAGGCTTTGCGCTGGTGGGCAGTATCTCCTTCGCCTTCGCCATCATCCTCAACCGCCGGCTGCGCGGCACCAGCGACACCAATCTGGTGACATGGCAGACCATCGGCACGCTGCTGATCGGCGGCGTGCTGAGCATCGGCGCCTGGCAGACGCCGTCGGCGCTCGATCTCGGCGCCATGCTGCTGCTCGGCATCGTCTCCTGCGGCGCGCATCTGATGATCACCAGGGCGCTCAAGCTGGCGCCGGCCTCGACGCTGGCGCCGCTGCATTACACGCTGCTGCTGTGGGCGGTGGTGTTCGGACTGGTGTTCTTCGGCGACGTTCCCGGTCCGCGCATCCTGATCGGCTCGGGCATTGTCGTTCTCGCCGGCCTGTTCATCTTCCACCGCCAGAAAGTGGTCGAGACCACCGTGCCGCCCGAAAACGTGCCGAAGGGCGTGAATTAGTCCAGGCTCACCCCCGGCGGATCGCCGCCAGATGCCGTGAAAACTCGGACGTCTCCATCAGCGCCTTGCAGCGCGCGAACCGCCCGTCGGCATAGGCGCGAAAATCATCGACCGGGTTGTTGTTGGCGAGCTGGATCAGCCCCCACAGCGTCCATAACAGGTCGCACATCGCCTTGTAGATGACGATGCGGCCGCGCTCCGCCGGCCTCGCCTCGCCGCCGAAATAGGCGCGCATCATCTCTTCGTCTTGCGCCAGATCGAATTTACCTTCCACGGAGAGGTCGCCAAGGTCCCAGAGCGGGTCGTTCATGCCCGAATATTCCCAGTCGACGATCCACATCCGCTCGCCCGTATCGAGGAAGTTCTCGCACAGCGGATCGCAGTGGCAGGCAACGATCGGCAGCGGATGGGCGGCAAGTGCCGAGCGCACGGTTTCCGCCTCGCGCACCACGTCATGATAGCCGGCGGGCAGGGCGATCTCCTTGGTGGACAGCACCTTGAGATAGTCGTCGATCATCGCAAACAGCTCGAAGCGGAAGGGAAACACCGCGCCTGAATTGTGCAGCTTGCGAAAGGCCTCGCCGGCGCGGGCTGGACTGCCCGGCCGAACCTTGAATTTCTCCTCCGACATGGTTTCGGCGCCGGCGATGTAGCGTGTCACCATCAACCCGGTGCCGGCATCGACATGCAGCACCTCGGGACTGACCCCTGCTTTTGCAGCTTCGCGTGCAGCCACCGCTTCGTTGGCCCGGTTGATGTATTCCTCGGTGCCCTTGCCGGGAATGCGCAGGCAGAAGTCGCCGGCCTTGAAGACGAGGTTGGTGAGGCCGCCCAGCCGTTCCAGCGGCCCGCTGTAGCCGGCCAGCATGGGAATGGCGTCCAGTGCCGCGCGCGCCTAGTCTGTAATCATGCCTGCGCCCCCACACACTGTTATTTGTCGCGGCAACGGTTCCACAATTTTCGCGCTTTGGCTATCATCACTGCGAGATCAAAAATTGGCGGACTGGATCAAAGTGGCGGACAACAAACATCAGGGTGCGCTTGGCGCGGCCTACGCGGCAAAGCGGCCCGAAGAGGTCGCCGCACTTTATGATCGTTGGTCGCAGACCTACGACGCCGACATGTCGGCCGCCGGCTATCGCCATCCGACGATCTGCCTTGCGCTGCTGACCCGCCATCTGCCGCGCGGTTCAGCACCGCTGCTCGATGCCGGGGCCGGCACCGGTCTCATCGGCGAATGGCTTGATATTGCTGGTTACCCGCAAGTCGAGGCACTCGATATTTCGCAAGGCATGCTGGATCAGGCAGCCCGCAAGGGTGTCTATTCCGCGCTCCATTGCCTGGCGCTGGGCGGTCATCTGCCCTTTGCCGATGATGCCTATGCCGGAGTGATCTCGGCCGGCGTCTTCACATCAGGTCATGTTGGCGTCGAGGGGCTGGACGAACTGATCCGCATCTGCCGGCCGGGCGGCATCATCGTGCTGACGGTCAAGAACTCGCTGTGGGATCAGGGCTTCGCCACGCGCGTCGCTGAGCTCGAGGCGCAGGGCCTCGTCACCCGCGTCGAGGAAACGCGCCCTTATGTCTCGATGCCCGGCGAAGCCGACACCGTGCCCAGCCGCGGCCTCGCACTGCGCGTGACCTGACCTACGCTTTGACCCTCGCGCCTGCCGGGTCGTACATCGGCTCGAGGTGGATCTTGGCCGGCGTCCTCTCCATCGCAACCACCAGTTCGTAGTCGCCCGAGGCGAGAAAATCGTCGCTGACCCCGTCGGCGTTGCGCACGTAGCCGTAGCCGATGGTCTTGCCCAGCGTATAGCCATAACCGCCGCTGGTGAGATAACCGACCGGCTCGCCATTGCG
>NZ_RZPF01000226.1:0-8576 GCF_004022735.1 Mesorhizobium sp. M7A.F.Ca.AU.001.01.1.1 | reverse complement strand
GCGGCGCGGCCACGACCAATGTCCCGGCCCGTGTCACCTGACCCGACAGCACCGCATCCCACCAGTCGGCAGCATCGCGTCCGAGATCCAGCACCGGCTGCTCCGCGCTTTCGCGCTCGCACCATGGCGCCAGCATGCCGCCGGCGAACCACGACGCGTTGCCACCAAGGCCATGCCGCATCTCGGCGACGGTGACCGTCGCGCCGCGGGCGGCGAGTTCGAAAGCGACGGTGAGGCCGGCAACGCCGGCCCCTTTGACGAGCACCCTCATGATGGTTTGGGAGCCTCTGGCACGACCGGTACGCCAGTCTCGTCCGCCTGCATGTAGAGATCGCCGCCCTCCCGGTATTTTGCCGCCATTGCCGCCATGCCTTCCTTCTGGGCCTCGGCACGGATGTCGTGGGAAATGCGCATGGAGCAGAATTTCGGCCCGCACATCGAACAAAAATGTGCCAGCTTGTGCGCCTCCTTGGGCAAGGTCTGGTCGTGGAAGGACCGTGCGGTTTCGGGGTCGAGCGACAGGTTGAACTGGTCCTCCCAGCGGAACTCGAAGCGCGCGCGCGAAAGGGCATCATCCCTGGTTTTCGCTGCCGGATGGCCCTTCGCCAGATCGGCTGCATGGGCGGCTATCTTGTAGGTGATCACGCCAATCTTGACGTCGTTGCGGTCGGGAAGGCCGAGATGCTCTTTCGGCGTGACGTAGCAAAGCATTGCGGTGCCGAACCAGCCTATCATGGCGGCACCTATCCCTGAGGTGATGTGGTCATAGCCCGGCGCGATGTCGGTCGTCAGCGGCCCCAACGTGTAGAACGGCGCCTCACCGCACACTGCGAGCTGCTTGTCCATGTTCTGCTTGATCTTGTGCATGGGGACATGGCCCGGGCCTTCGATCATCACCTGGCAGTCCTTTGCCCAGGCAATCTTGGTGAGTTCTCCAAGTGTTTCCAGTTCGGCGAATTGCGCCGCGTCGTTCGCATCGGCGATTGAACCGGGACGAAGGCCGTCGCCGAGCGAGAAGGAGACGTCATAGGCTCTGGCGATGTCGCAGATCTCCTCGAAATGCTCGTAGAGGAAGCTCTCCCGGTGATGGTGCAGGCACCATTTGGCCATGATCGAGCCGCCGCGCGAGACGATGCCCGTGACCCGGTCGACGGTCAGCGGGATGTAGTGCAGCCGCACGCCGGCGTGGATGGTGAAATAGTCGACGCCTTGCTCGGCCTGCTCGATCAGCGTGTCGCGGTAGACCTCCCAGTTCAGATCCTCGGCGATGCCGTTGACCTTTTCCAGCGCCTGATAGAGCGGCACCGTACCGATCGGCACCGGCGCATTGCGCACGATCCAGTCGCGGATGTTGTGGATGTTGCGGCCGGTCGACAGGTCCATCACCGTGTCCGCGCCCCAGCGGATAGCCCAGACCATTTTTTCGACCTCTTCGGCCATCGACGATGTGACAGCCGAGTTACCGATGTTGGCGTTGATCTTGACCAGAAAATTGCGACCGATGATCATCGGCTCGCTCTCGGGATGATTGATGTTGGCGGGAATGATTGCGCGCCCGCGCGCCACCTCGTCGCGCACGAATTCGGGTGTGACGAAATCTGGGATCGCCGCGCCGAAGGCTTCGCCGTCGCGTTGCAGCTTGCCGCGCATCACCTCGCGGCCGAGATTCTCGCGGATGGCTACGAACTCCATTTCTGGCGTGATGATGCCGGCGCGCGCATAGGCAAGTTGGGTCACCGCCTTGCCCTGCTTGGCCTTGAGCGGCCGATTGCGTATCGGAAATTCCGGTGTCAGGCGCTCGCCGGTGGCGAATCCATTGTCTTCCGGCCGGACGTGGCGGCCGTCATAGGCTTCGACATCGCCACGCGCCGTGACCCATTCGTGGCGAAGCCGGGCAAGGCCTTTTTCGATGCTGGTTTCGACTGATGGATCGGTGTAGGGGCCGGACGGATCGTAGACGGTGACGGGCGGTTCGCCGGCCGTCGGATGGACGGAAATCTCGCGCATCGGCACCCTGATCTGCGGGTAGAGGACGCCGGGCTTGTGGATTTTCCGCGAGGCGGGCAGTGGTCCCGTCGATACGGCGGGGGTGAGGGCATTCATCGTGAGGCTCCTTTGCTCATGCATTGGAGACCCAGTTCTGTGCCGGAAGGATGAAAAGACGCTTCTGTAGACCTGCTGCAACAGGACCTCGGGCGTAAACTCCCGCAAAGCGCTTGCACCGTCCCTACGCCAGTATGAACTGGATCAGGTTCAACGGGTCACTGCGCCGCGAAAGCCAGCAGTATCTCAGCCCCTTGCCGGGACTCCCCTGGTGAATGCCTTAGGTTGAACGGGCTGACGCTATCTTGTCAAGCGCATTCGGGCGCCTTCGGCCGGTGGCGACGACCGGCGGCCAGCCGGGCGGAGAGCTCGCGCATGCATCGGGGACAAGTCACGCCCCGTAGACCGGGGCTGAATGGCCAAAGCCTCATTCGCTTCGTGAAGGATGGAGAAACTGTATTGGCCATGTGCGCGTATCGACCAAGTAGCTCAGGCGGTCACGGATGTGGTTATTCTGGTCGAAGGTGACGAACGGCCTTGGGGGTCACCTCCTTTAGGATTCAGAGGTTGGAAGACGGCTTCTCGCGATCACGGCCATCAGGAAATACCTGTCTTCGGCTCAACCTCGACATGGCGTCCGATCGACCGCAGATATACAGCTATCTCGTTCATGAGATGATCGCGTTCGCCGTAGATTTCAGCAATCCTACGCAGCTGTGGCTCGACGGCCCTCCGTTGCGCTGGCGTGAAATCAGCATCGCCAAAGACGTATCCCAAGTTGCCAATCGCGCAAATTTTGCAGCCGGCGTCCACAACTGCTTGTACGAATGCCGGAATGTCTTTTTCTTGCATGGTCTTCATGTCGAACCTCTCGTGAATGGCGTGCTTGCGCCCCAATCTGCCTTTTCAGCGTGTCCTCTGGGCGGCGCAAGCCCTGAGCGTGACTGTGCACGGGCAACCTCGACTATCCCATCTGCCACGCTCTTTAGAATCGGTGGGGTCTGGTGATCGCAGGCTGGGCCACTCAAAAGCCTGCAAGAAGAAAGTCATGGCGACCATTGCTCAAGATCGCAAGGGTGCGTGCAAGACCTTCCGTTGGCAGTCATGCACGCTCGCTCAGAGATAGTCCGGCCGCGGAAATTCTCCCTTATTCGTAAGAAAGCTCATTGAGCAACTGGGCATTGAGCAACTGGGTCTCACGTCACGGGTCTCGTGTGCTTCACAGCCGAAAAATAGCCGCCGTGGCAATTCTCGAAAAGTGCAGGCTACCTCGTTAAGGACACTGCGGATGATCGTTCGCGCTTGGCAAAAGCGAACGGATTAGTCTATGGCTCTCGGCAGGGGGGCGAGTTATGCGGCGGGTGCGAATCCTTCAAGTAGGCGATATTCACTATCCGGACTGGCATCCTTCCTCTAGCAACATCGATGCCAAGGATAGCAAGTTCGCTCCGAAAATAACGCAGAAGCTACGCGCGTCTTCGCTGCGTGCCGTCTTGACGAAACTTCGGCGGCTGACGACTTCGAAGCCCTTGGATTCGATCGCCTTCATGGGGGATTTCACGAGCCGTGGCGACAAGACCTTCATTGCTTCGGCATTCCAGCATTTCACGTTGCTCTGCCGCGCACAGGGACGCAGTTCAAAGGCGCTTCCGTTGATATTCGTACCGGGAAATCACGATGTGAACCGTGATGACGCGCGCGAACTTGGACCGACTGAGAAATTCAGCGAAATGGCGAGTTTAGCCGCCCGCTTGGGTTGGCAGACCGTTCCCGTGGACCAACCCGTGCACTTCAGACTTCCGACAGGATCCGCAGGCGCAAACTTCATCCTCGTCAACACAGCGATAGGCAGTTGGGAGCTTCAAAACCTTCCCGCGTTCCTTCGTGATCGTCTCGAGGCACTCAGTCCTTCTACAGAGCCTCTAGATCTCGGCTCGCCGGACATCTCGGGACATTCGCCCGCGACACCTCCCAGCGATCCAGACAAGGAGGCGTCCGACGACGAGTATTACGGTCAGATGGACACGCCATACATCTCGCGTGAGATGCTTGCAGGCCTACAGGAATTGCTCCAGCAGCCCGACATGCGTTACGGCATCATAATCGGCCATCACAATCTGCTGCCACAAAAGACTCCGCGCATTACGCCATACGCGGAGATGCTCAACAGCGGATTTGTCAGAACTCAGCTGCTGCAGGGCAACAAGCCTATCGTCTACCTGCATGGACACATACATGCTGATCCGGTCGAGATCGTCAACGATCCAAGGTTTCCGGACGGCAAATTGATCTGCATCTCAGCACCAGAGATACAGTCAGGTTTCAATGAGCTCGTCTTCTTCACGACCGATCAGGGAGAGCTCGTCGGCATCCGACTTATACCCTACCGCACCAATGTCGCCGACGGGACGGTCATGGAAGGCGAACATTGCTTTATTTCGACCATGTCCAACGGCAAGGCCTTTCTGAACAACGACACGTTTGACCTGCTGCGCCGACTGCGCGACCATGCCACCAGGCGCGGGAATGGGTTACTCTTCTGGGACGAGATCACTGAGATTGCTGCCTCCGCCGAGCTCGGGCTAGATCTGGAAGACTCTCTTCTGATGCTCCAAGCGGCGCGCTTCATCGAGATAGACGGCCTCACCAAGGCAAACTCGGCTTGGCGCATTAAGGTAAGGGACGAATAGCGATGGAGAATCCGTTCGGCCCCAACAGGATCGAGTACGAAAGCCGCCCGATACTGTGGTTCAGTCAGAAGTCGGCGTTGATTTCTGCCGCCGCCAAGCCGGTCTTCGTCGCAGGGACGAGAGGCAGCGGCAAGACCAGCATTCTTCGCTCGCTTTCCACAGTCCATATTCTTGAAGACAAAAGTCTCTCGGACCAAGTCGGCAAGCTCGCTTGGTATGGCGTCTTCTTCCAGCTCAATGAGACATTCTCGCCCCTAATCGACAACGCCGTTCTGAACCTCATTCCGGAGCGGATACGCTTCGACACGGCCGCCGTGATCCCGCGGCAATTCGTAATCTTCTCTCACTATCTGGAGCTGAAGATAGTCGAACGCCTGCTCGAGAGCATCGGCCAGCTCAGACGCGACGGCCACTTGAAATACCGGGCCTCCGAAGATAGGGACGTCGCCCTGGCACTGCATCGCGAAGTGCTGCACTTCATACCCCAACCTGCCCGTCTCGACTTCTTCAGCATCGATGAGCTGCGGGGTGGGATAACCCGGTACGTCGACGAATGCTTCAACGCGTTCTTCTTTGCCGCCGATGCCGGAGCGACCGGCTTCAGAGCAACAGACCCTGGCGCGATCATTAACAAGGTCGCGACCGCGATCACTCCACTTTTAAATGGCCCATCTTTCGCCGGTGACAGGGCGCCCTTCTTCAAGATACTGATTGACGACTGTGAAGCACTGACACCGCTCCAACAGCAGTTCCTGAACACCTTGGTGAGAAAGACGCGCGGCAACGTGAAATGGGTCCTCGCCTACATCGGCGGCCTCTACGACACGATCCGGACGATCATACCCGGCCAGTCGCTCTCGAATGCTGACCGGGACGTCGAGAATCTTGATTCAGTCGATCCGAGGGAGTTCGCCACGCTGTGCGAGAACGTGTCGTCGCTTCGGCTGTACTATGCGCTTCCTGACCATCTGCGGAGTGATCTCGAGCGCAACGATGCGCTCAGCGCGTTTTCGCTCAAAAACCGGCTGGGGCGGCTTTCCGTCAATGACATCATCGAGCGGGTTATCATATCGGGTCATTCCGAGGGCAGAGAAGAGCTTGTGGCACTTGCTGATGCAGCACGTGAATTCCTCTCCGTGAATTTGAGGACGGCGGATCAGCAGCAATTCCTTCTTGATCGAAAAGCGCGCCCTTATGCCGAAGGGCTGGCGCTCGCGCTCATGAACCCGGAAATTAAGCGCCGGCCCATGAGCAAGGCGGATGCTTCAAATCTGAAGAGGTCGATCGCCCGGAAACAGGGATGGGCTTTTCTGAAAGCGTGCCAGATGCTGCGTCTGCATGACTACCCGTACGTAGGGCACCAGATCATCACATCATTGAGCGACGTCTGTATACGCGATTTCCTTGATATAATGGGAGAGATCTTCCGCCGCAGTGTTCCGAGTTCCAGTGATCCACGAAAACTGGTGGAATTCATCAACTCGGATTTACAGATTCATCTCGAACAGCAGAGACAGGCTGTGAACGCCGCCTCTCAACGGAAGCTTGATGGACTTCAGGCGCTTTCACATCCGTACGAAGAAGAGAGCGTGCGCATGGTGCGGGCGTTGGGTTACCTGACCGCTCGCCTCCAGACAGAGTTTGCCGAAGAAAATGCTCTAGGAACGACAGAGAGAGGCATTTTCAGGGTTGATCTAAAGGAAATGCGCTCGCTGGTGAACCGACTGGAGCAACCCAGCGGAAAACTGGACGAGGTCCTGCGTCGGGCGGAAAGGGATGGGTTTATCCGGGAGGTCTCCGCCGCCGGCAACTTTGAGGTGGACCGCGCCGACCCCGCATCGAAGGAGATGATGATCAGATTGCATCGGCGATTTGCACCTTACTTCGGGTTCTCCTATCGCGGCCCGTACGAAATCAACACAATCCCTGCGGCGCGGATGGTCGACCTGCTTTTTACCAGGCATCGGCTCCCAGAAGACTGGGCCGACTCGGTGTTTAAGGAGCTCGTCGCGCGGCCCGCACTCAAGACCGAATTCCAGCACTCGCTTTTCGAGAGCGATCTCGAATGACCGCTTCAACTGTCGAGTATCGAGTCTTCGGCCATCTGGCCGTCACCGAGAAGGCGAGAGATGCAGGTACCTGCGAAACGATGGAGGCAGATATCGCGATCGTCGCGCTTGGATGGGAAACGCGTTTCGCCGCGTTCGAAAACCATCTTGACCTGAAGGTCGGCAAGATCGTGGTTCTGGACTTTGCTCTGAAGGAAGCGAACGTCCCAGCCGTCGAAGAAAACCGGCGAAAGCTCATCGCTATGGGTACCCGATGGGGCGTCGAAGTGACTGTGATCACCCTCGAGCCTTCCATCGAGTATCAGAAGAACATCAATCTCCTCGATCACCTGCTCACTCAGATGGCCGCTTCATGTGGCTCATACGAAGGAAGCCTGCGGAAGGTTTTCGTCGAGTGCTCGACGATGCCGCGAATCTACATCCAATGGCTGATTGCGGTGGCATTCAAGAAAATGTCGATTCAGTCTCTCGAATTCGGGTACGCCGAAGGTATCTACGGGAACGCGATCGGCAAAGAGGATTTTTCCAGCGGCTTGGACCGATACGTCACCGTCCCTCATCTTCAAGGCAGCGGAGGAATGGGCGAAGAGAAAGTCCTGCTCGTGGGGATCGGAGGAGATGCCGACGTATTCTACGGATTGATCGATATCGTCAGTCCGGAACGGATCTCGCTCCTCGTCCCAAGAAGCGACAAGAATGCGCATATCGATGCTTTGCTCGATCAACAGGTGGCCAAGGTACGTGAAACCCACCGGCTCGAAGATGGCGAAGTTCGCGACATCCAGGCTTTCGGGCTGATGGCCCACCTCGATGCTTTCGAGACGTATCTCGACGGGTTCGGCTCGCGTGCGGTGGTGAACGTTTTTGTCAGCGGCCCGAAGGTTCAGGCCATCGCTGCTGCCGTGCTCGCCTGCTCCGACAGCCGCGTCCATCTCAAGGCAAGAATTCCCACCTCCTATGCCCATCGTGAAGTCTCAGCGAATGGGCGGTATCATATCTATAGGCTGATTGACCTGACATCCCCTGCCTGCAGCCTTCCCGGGACGTTCTGACACTATCTTGCATTCGAGTAGCATCATGGTCCCAGTAGCCGTTCCGCCAAGCCTTCAGCGCATGTTCGTGTCGCCCGATCCGGTCGATGGGGGGCTAATTCCCACTTGGAAGCTGCTCTACATCAGATCAGGGGGGAATGCAGACTGGCAGAATTCCGTCTAATTAGCGACTAGCTAAAACATATACTCAGGCGAGACTGTTCAGCATAGAAATAGTGAGTCGGCCGTGAACTATCCGCAAGCCATTGATCTGGCCTGTTGATTGAGGCGGATAGCGGCTTTGGAATTGCAGGATTAGCGGTATTTGGACGCTGTTTTCCTGCAATTCGGTTTTGCGATTCCCTTGTGGCGCGGAGCGTGATTCACTCGGTTCGGCGGCGGCGAATCGAGGGGACAGCGAATGTCCAGGCCACGCGAGAAGCGCGAGACGGGAGAGCAGGACCTGTTCCGCTCCCGGCTCGACCAAATCATCAACATGAAGCACGAGCTGGTGCGGCTGGCGCAGGCGATCGACTGGCCGGTGCTGGAGGAGCGTTTCGGCGCCGTCTATTCGGACGGCCCCGGCATGCCGCCGCTGCCGACCCGGCTGATGGCGGGGCTGGCGATCCTCAAGCACACCTTCAACCTGTCGGATGAGGTGCTGTGCGAGCGCTGGGTGGAGAACCCTTATTTCCAGTATCTCACCGGCGAGACGTTCTTTTGCCATACGCTGCCGTTCGACC
>NZ_RZPF01000225.1:0-8588 GCF_004022735.1 Mesorhizobium sp. M7A.F.Ca.AU.001.01.1.1 | reverse complement strand
CTGTGAGGTCCAGCAACAGCACGCGCAGCCCGGCGTCGGCGACTTCGCGCGCCACCAGGATCGCCGATGCAGCCGCCTCGTCGCCTTCCGGCGAGACGAATATGGCGCGCGCCGCACCGCTTGAGATCAGCTTTTCGGCAGCCCTTTCGATGTCGATCTCGCCCAGGGTGGAGCGCGCCGGTTCGGGCTCGACAACCGTTTGCTCTGTCGCCGCCGTAGCGGGCATTGCGACCGCATCCGGCGCCTCGGCCATGGCCTGCATCGCAGCGGCAAAAGGCTCCGCATCGGCTTCATGCGCAGGTTCAGGCAGTTCCTGGTGAATGACGGGTTCCTGGAAGACGGCAGGCTCGTGGCGGACAAATGGCTTGGCGGCCGGCGTCTGCGCCACATGGGGCATCGCGACCTCATCGATCCGTTCGAAACGGGAACCGCTCGCCGGCCGCATCGCGCGGCCTGAGAACAGCTCCCGCAGAAGCGTCACGATGGCCATGATCAGCAGCGATGCGGCGAAAGCCGCGCCGACGATCGGCCCCACCTTCGGGAAATAGGCCTCGGAGGGAACCGACGCCTTCGAGGCGATCCGGGCGTCGACCGGCAGATAGTTGCGGTCCTGGCGCGAAGCGGCTTCGCGGTAGTTGGTCAGGTAGAGTTCGAGCTGCTGTCGCTTGGCGGTCGCGTCGCGCTGCAGTGCGTCGAGGTCGGCCTGTTGTTCGCCGGCCTGCGCCGAAGCGGCTTTCAATGTGTTGACGTCGGCGACGAGCTGGTTCTCGCGGGCCTTTGCCGTCTCGGCCTGCATCAACAGGCCTTTCATGATCTTCTGGGCCTCGCTGCGGATCTGCGCGTCGAGATCGGACAGTTGCGATTTCAGCGCGCGAATGCGCGGATGATTGCCAAGCAGCGTCGTCGACAGATCGGCGATGTTGGAGCGCAATTCGACCTGTCGCTCACGCAAGCGCTGGATCAGGTCCGATGACAGAACCTCCGGCACTGCGTCCAGCGAACCGCCATTCTGCAGCGCCCTGCGCACACCGTCGGCGGTCGCTTCGGCCGCAGCGCGGTTGGCGCGCACTTTCGACAGTTCGCTCGACAGTTCCGAAAGCTGCTGGGTGGCCAGCACCGAATTGTTGCCACCCATCAGAAGATCGGACTGGGCTCGGTAGGCGGCGACCTTCGCCTCCGCATCCTTGACCTGCCGCTGCAGGTCGGCGATCTCGGGCGCCAGGAAGTCTGCCGCGGCGCTGTTCGATTCGAGCTTGGCCGCCCCTTGCCCCGCTATATAGGCGGCAGCGATGGCGTCCGGTATGGCGGCCGCGAGCTTGGGATCTTCCGATGAGAACTCGATGGCAATGATGCGGGTCTTCTCGACGCCGTAGACGTTGAGCTTCTCGTGCATTTTCTTGAGCACGCGCTCTTCCGTCGGAATTTCCATCGGGTCGCTTTTCAGGCCGACCAGGACCAGAGCGCGGCTCAGCGCCGACATGTCGAGCGCTTCATTGAACTCGGGCAGTTTTTCCAGCCCAAGCTTTTGCGAGACCTGCTTGAGGATTTCGTTGGAGGAAATGATCTGGACCTGGGTGGCGACGCCCTGCTCGTCGAGAATAGGCTTGTCGGTGTCGTTGTTGTTGCTGGCCGGCCGCGTGTAGATGGATTCGCGCGGCGCGATCTCCACCTGCGTCTCGGCCTTGTAGTGCCGGGTTGCCAGCGAGGCGAAAGCAAAGGCCAGCCCGGTCGCCAACAGGACGACGAGGCCTATACGCAGCCAATTCCTCGCCAGGCTGGCGAAGAGCTGCCTGAGATCGACATCGACATCTGCGGCCGCGGACTGAACGGACATGCATCCCTACTCCGATACTGGGTCAGCACGCACCGTAAACAACTATGGTAACTCAGCCGTTAAGATCGCGGTAAGTTTCCGTTAGGGTTTACTGGCGGGCGACAAACAAAACCGCCAGAAATCGCAAAAACTCTTGCCGATGCGCCACGTGTCGGCCGCTCCCTTTACCGGCCATTAACCCTAACAGGATGATAACGGGCCTCGATCCCTGATGTTTGCTGCGACGCCGCAGCGGCCCAGTCGAAGGTACTTGTCCGGTCATGAAAAGCACTGCTTCCCTGTTTCGCGCGCTGCTTGCCGTATCGATGCTGGCTGGCTGTTCCAGCTACCGGCCGACGCCGGCCGCCTTCCATGAGGTGCTCGATCAGCCCTATCGTCTTGGCGCCGGCGATCGCGTCCGCGTCACCGTGTTCGAGCAGGACGGGCTGACCAACACCTACAGCGTCGATCAATCCGGCTATCTCTCCTTCCCGCTTGTCGGCGCCATACCGGCGCGCGGCCACACCGCGCAGCAGATGGAAAAGGAGATCGCCGACAAATTGCGGCAAGGCTATCTGCGCGATCCCGACGTTTCGGTCGAGATCGACCGCTACCGGCCGATCTTCGTCATGGGCGAAGTGGGTGCCGCCGGCCAATACTCTTACGTCCCCGGCCTGACGGTGCAGAAGGCAATCGCCATTGCCGGCGGCTTCACGCCGCGCGCCAACCAGGAAAGCGTCGACATCACCCGCGACATCAACGGCAAGGTGATGACCGGCCGCGTGGTCACCTCCGACCCGCTGCTGCCGGGCGATACGGTCTACGTCCGCGAACGCCTGTTCTGACAGATACCAAGTGGCGGACAGGCTCAGGATCGTCCATTGCTTTCGCTCACCCGTCGGAGGAATTTTCCGGCATGTGCGCGACCTGACCGAGGCGCAGGTCGCCGCCGGGCATTCCGTCGGCATCGTCTGCGATTCGACGACGGGCGGCGCGTTCGAGGAACATCTGTTCGAGCAGATGAAGAACATGCTGGCGCTCGGCATTCATCGCACGCCGATGCAGCGCCACGTCGGTCCCGGCGACCTTGCCTCGGCTTGGCGCACGTACAGGATCATCAAGGAATTGCGGCCGGACGTACTGCACGGGCACGGCGCCAAGGGTGGCGCCTATGCCCGTCTGTTCGGCTCGTTGTTGCGGGTATCAAGGTCTCGCGTAGCCCGCCTTTATTCGCCGCATGGCGGCTCCCTCCACTATGACGAGAACACGACCACCGGAAAGCTGTTCTTCGCGCTCGAGCGCTTCATGGCTCGCTTCACCGACTATCTGCTGTTTGTCTCGGACTATGAGCGGCGGACCTATCGCCACAAGGTCGGCGAGCCGCCCATTCCCAACACCCTCGTCTATAACGGCCTGCGCGCCACTGAATTCGAGCCGGTGATCACCGCGCCGGACGCAGCCGACCTGCTTTATATCGGCATGATGCGCGACCTGAAGGGGCCGGACATCTTCATCGACGCATTGGCGCTCGCCGGCCCACGGTTCGGCCGCGCGCTGACCGCGGTGATGGTCGGCGACGGCGACGACCTACCGCGTTACCACGGGCAAGTGAAACGCCTCGGGCTCGAGCGCCATGTCCGCTTCCTACCGCCGATGCCGGCCAGGGAGGCCTTTGCCCTTGCCGCGCTTATCATCGTTCCTTCGCGCGCCGAAGCCATGCCCTATATCGTCCTGGAAACGCTTGCCGCGGGAAAGCCGATGATCGCAACAGCGGTCGGCGGCATTCCGGAGATATTCGACACCGGTTCCCCTGCCCTGATCCGACCTGACCCGATCGAGCTCGCCGAAAGGATGAGCCAAGCGCTGGCCGACCCGGCCGCCTATCGCGACCTGATGCCGGATGGGGCCGACCTCAAGGCACGCTTCGGCGCCGATGTGATGGCCGCCGACATCGAGAACGCCTATTTCGCCGCGCTCGACAAGTAGGCGCAGGACCAAGCCGTTCCAAAGCCGTATGTTGTTTCAAGGGTTTCTTAGCTCTCTTTTGCTATGACCGAGGGGAAGCTTGCGGAAAGCCCTCATGAACGAGATCGACCCCGCGCGCCGCTTTTCAGCAGAGGCGGTGCGTAAATTCGACGGCCCGGCCGATGGCGACACGCCAAGCGGCATGAACGATGTCGCGCGCCAGGTCGCCTCGCAGTACCGGCGCGATACGATGTCGCCGATCATGGTCAGCGGCGTCCTGCGCATGGTCGAATTCGGCTTGCTGTTCCTGTCCGGGCTCGCCGTCTATTTCCATTATGTCGGGTTCTTCAATTATCTCGCCTGGCAGTATCCGGTAACGATCGCCGCCGCGTCGTTCCTTGCCGTGGTGCTGCTCGACGTCACCGACTGCTACCAGATCGTCGCCCTGATGCGGCCGATCGCCAATTTCGGCCGTGTGCTGCTGGTCTGGGCCGGCACTTTCGCCCTGATGGCGCTGACGGCGTTCGTCATGAAGATGTCGGAAAACTATTCGCGCCTTTTGTTGGGCAGCTGGTTCGTCATCGGCTTCGTTCTCATCTTCGGCCTCAGGCTGGTAATGTCGAAGCTGATCCGGGCCTGGGCGCGCGATGGCCGCATGGAGCGGCGCGCCGTCATCGTCGGCGGCGGCAAGGCGGCGGAAATCCTGATCCGCTCGGTCGAAAAGCAGCCCTACAACGATATCCGCATCTGCGGCATCTTCGACGATCGCAGCGACAAGCGCTCGCCGCCCATCGTCGCCGGCTACCCCAAGCTCGGCACCATTTCGGAACTGATTGAATTCGCCCGCATAGCCCGCATCGACATGCTGATCGTGTCGCTGCCGCTGACCGCCGAATCCCGCGTTCTGCAGTTGCTGAAGAAGCTGTGGGTGCTGCCGGTCGACATCCGGCTTTCGGCGCATTCCAACGCGCTGCAGTTTCGCCCGCGTGCCTATTCCTACATCGGCGCGGTGCCGATGCTGGATATCTTTGACAAGCCGATCAACGACTGGGATTCGGTGGCCAAACGCGCCTTCGATATCGTCTTCAGCCTGATCGGCATCGTCGTGTTCTCGCCGGTCATGCTGGCGACCGCCATCGCCATCAAGCTCGACAGCAAGGGTCCGGTGCTGTTCCATCAGAAGCGGCACGGTTTCAACAACGAGATCATCGAGGTCTATAAGTTCCGTTCGATGTATACCGACAAGGCCGACCCGACCGCCAAGCAGACGGTGACCAAGAACGATCCTCGCGTCACCCGCGTCGGCCGCTTCATCCGCAAGACCTCGATCGACGAGCTGCCGCAGTTCTTCAATTCGCTTCTGGGTTCGCTATCGCTGGTCGGCCCGCGTCCGCACGCCATCGCCGCGCAGTCGCATAACCTGCTCTACAACGAGGTCGTCGACGGCTATTTCGCCCGCCACAAGGTCAAGCCCGGCGTCACCGGCTGGGCGCAGATCAATGGCTGGCGCGGCGAGATGGACACCAACGAGAAGATCCGCATGCGCACGGAGTATGATCTCTACTACATCGAGAACTGGTCGCTGCTGTTCGATTTGCGGATCCTGTTCCTGACGCCGCTCCGGCTGCTCAATACGGAAAACGCCTATTGAGCGCGATCAGCCATGATCTGCCGCAGGTCGTGGTCAACGCCAAGCTGGTCGCGCTGATTTCCTCGGGCGCGGTCTTCATCGGCATTCTGCTGTCCGGCTTCGTCATCAGCGAGCCGGCGCCCTATGAGCTCTACATGGCGGGGCTGATTGCCATCTGGGCGCTTTTCGGCTTGCGGATTTCCCGCGCGGCAACGCCGCTGCTGGTGCTGCTGGTGACGATGAACATCGGCGGCATGATCTCCATGACGCAGATGGCGGACCTCGCCAACACGCCGCTCTATCTCGCCGTGTCGCTGTTTCTCGCCTTCAGCGCGGTGTTCTTCGCATCGATCACAGCCGTACAGCCGAGCCTCTACCGATTGATCTTCATTGCCTATGTGGTTTCGGCCGTGGCCACCTCGCTGCTTGGCATTGCAGGCTACTTCCATGCCTTTCCGGGCGCCGAGATGTTCACCAAATACGACCGTGCCGCCGGCGCCTTCCAGGATCCGAACGTGTTTGGACCGTTCCTGGTGCTGCCCGGCATCTATCTGCTCTATTTGCTCCTGACCGGACCGGTGACGCGCATGCCGCTGCTGGCGGTGCCACTGCTGATCATCACCGCCGGCATCTTCTTCTCCTTTTCGCGCGGCGCCTGGGGCATGTTCGCCGTTTCGGCCGTCCTGCTCACCGGCTGCCTGTTCCTGCAGAGCGCCAGCGGCATGTTCCGGCTGCGCGTGGTGGTGATGACGATTGCAGCACTGGCGCTGCTGGTCGTCGCCATGATCGTCATCCTGCAGCTGCCCGGCGTGTCGGAGATGTTCTCCAACCGTGCCCATCTCGAACAGAGCTACGACACCGCCCGCCTCGGCCGCTTCGCCCGCTACGGCATCGGCTTCCAGATGGCGATGGAGCATCCGTTCGGCATCGGCCCGCTGGTCTTCGGCACGATCTTCGGTGAAGACACCCACGACATCTGGCTGAAGATGCTGATGGATTATGGCTGGCTCGGCTTCGTGTCGTTCCTCGCGCTCGTCTTGTGGACGATAGCAGCCGGCTTCCGCATCCTGCTGCGCGACCGGCCGTGGCAGCCCTATCTCCTGTGCGCCTATGTCGCCTTCATCGGCAATATCGGGCTCGGCACCTTCATCGACATCGACCACTGGCGCCATGTCTACCTGCTGCTCGGCCTGATCTGGGGCGCCATCGCGCTGGAATATAGGCATCAACTGCTGTTGCGGCCTGCCTTACAGGGCTCGCCGGCACCGGCATAAAAGTCGCGGGAGTGAGAGGGCTTCACGTTGGCCTTCGGTGGAGATCCGGCCCGCTCTACATCACGACGAAGACAGCTTCGAGAGCTTCCCGAATACGAAGTTTCTGATGGATTTCCTGACTAGGCGCTCTACATGCGCTTTACTCGGCTTCATTTGCGTTTTGAAGCGTCAGGCCAGTGTAGATCGAGTGCTCGACGGACGGTTGGTCCATGGCAAAAATATGCGGTTGTGGCAAAAACATCACATAATTTCATTTCGCTCCCGGCTATTGTTGTTCCCGAGGGAATTACTTGGGTTGGGAGAAATACGTGAATAGATTCTTAGCAGTTCTCGCGGTTGCCGCCCTGTCGGCAAGCACCGCGTCAGCAGCAGACATGTTGGCCCCGGTTGCGGGGTCGGCCTATGACTGGAGCGGCCTCTATGTCGGCGGCCATCTCGGCGTTGCCAATGGTGACATCACGGCAACGGATATGACCGAGCCAAACGGTGGGTTCTTCACCGACCTCGTTCCGGCGGGAACAGAAGGATTTGACTTCAACAAAGCCGGCGTAGCCGGCGGTATCCATGCAGGCGCGCAATGGCAGTGGGGACAGTTCATTCTGGGCGGCGAAGCGACCTGGACGGCAACGGGCATCCGCAAGACCATCACCAGCCCCTATTTCCCGGACAGCGACACCGAGACCGCCAAAATCTCGAATTATGCCACGGTCGTCGGCCGCGTCGGCTACGCCTTCGATCGCGTGCTGATCTATGCCAAGGCTGGTTATGCCGGCGGCAAGGTGGATTTCCGCGCCCGAGACAACGACGCCCTGGTGACCTACGAAAAGAATGAGTGGCAGAACGGCTATGCGCTCGGCGCTGGCATCGACTATGCCCTTACGAACAACCTCTCGCTTGGCGTGGACTACACCCACGTTGACCTCGGCCATAAGACGAGCACGGGCGACAACGTGTTCGATGATGGCACTCTCGGCGACAATCCCGAGACCTATCGCACAGAGGCAAAGGTCGATGCCGTGATGGCCCGGCTAACCTACAAGTTTGGAATGGGTCAGTAGTGCATCGACATCATTTTCGCGGATCAGATCTAGCGTCAGGGGAGCTCGTCAGCGCTCCCCTTTCCTCGTAGCCTACATATTCCTTCGAACATTCTGGCGATTGAACGAAGTCTTGAACTTCTTTGGGCAATTGCAGCCTAGAGCGGTGCAGGCTATGCCCTTCCAGGGCAAGACAAAGCACGTAGTGTGTCCGCCCTCGGTGACCGGAACCTAAGCAGCACTTGCGGTATGATTTGTCGGTGTGACTTTCGGTCACCAAAGGCACACCGGGACACCATCTGTTCCCATTTCACCAATTTCAGCGAATTCGCCTCTTGCTTCTGAACCCTTGAGAATATAGGGCTTTCCGCGGTCCGGAGTGTAGCGCAGCCCGGTAGCGCACTTGACTGGGGGTCAAGGGGTCGTCGGTTCGAATCCGGCCACTCCGACCAAATTTGAAAGCAGGACTTGCCCCCGAAGTCCGCCTCTCCAGATGCTTCGGTCAGCCCGGCCAAATCTCGGATCGGGGCAACCATGTGCTCTGCCGCTTGAACTCTGGCTTGGGCTACCCCTGGCACACATCGATCCACTCAGCCCCAATCAGCTCAACCATCCTCTGCGGGCTGATCCGCACCGCCGCATTGGTGGCGCCTGCCGCGGGCACGACCTCGTCAAATTCGCGCAGCGATACGTCGCAATAGACCGGCAGCGGCGCCGGCAGGCCGAACGGGCAGACGCCGCCGACCGGGTGGCTCGTCGCTTCGACAACTTCCGCCGCGTCGAGCATGCGCGGCTTGCCGCCGAACTGGTCCTTGAACTTGCGGTTGTCCAGCCTGGCGATGCCGCTGGTCACCACCAGCATGGTGCGG
>NZ_RZPF01000224.1:0-8632 GCF_004022735.1 Mesorhizobium sp. M7A.F.Ca.AU.001.01.1.1 | reverse complement strand
CTTTCAATTCATTTGCATATTTCCGGTGGAAGGCCGAGCCGGCGAAGAGGCTGAGATTCATCGCGCCGAAATCGTGGCGGAAGCCGGGAAGGGTGAATTCGCGCGTCTGGACGGCGCCGCCGATTGCCGCGCCGCGCTCGAAAACCCCTGTTTTCCAGCCTTTGAGCGCCAAATGCGCAGCGCATGCCAGACTGTTGTGGCCCGCCCCGACAAAGATGGCGTCGAACTCGCTCACGCCCCGTCCCCATTTCCTTTATGCTTAAAGATAATTGCAGATGCATATGTTTTCGTCTAGTAGGATATTAAGGGCCGAGACGAGCCTTGATCATCACACGAAAGAGGGAACTTCAAACCATGGACACGCAAAAACTCCTCGGCGAAGTCGCCGGCCAGCTTCTTTCAGGCGCCATCAAGGTGGTCGACCTGTCGGCGCCGCTCGGGCCGGACACGCCGTTGATCAAGCTGCCGCCGGAACTCGCCGTCGACACGCCGAAGGTCGAGATCCACAACATCTCCCGTTACGACAAGAACGGTCCGTGGTGGGCCTGGAACTGGCTGAAGCTCGGCGAACATTCGGGCACGCATTTCGACGCGCCGCAGCACTGGATCAGCGGCAAGGATTATCCGGACGGCGCCACCGACACCATTCCGGCGCAGAATTTCGTCGGCCCGGTCAATGTCATCGACTGTTCGAAGGAAGCCGCCGCCGACCCCGATTTCCTGCTCACCGTCGACCACATCAAGGCCTGGGAAGCCAAGCACGGTGCGATCAATGCCGGCGAATGGGTGGTGATGCGCACCGACTGGTACAAGCGCAACGGCTCGGAAGCCGAGTTCCTCAACGCCAACGAGACCGGTCCGCACACGCCCGGCCCGACGGCCGAAGCCATCCAGTTCCTGATCAGTAAGGACATCAAGGGCTGGGGCTCGGAGACGATCGGCACCGATGCCGGCAAGGCCGGTGGCATGGAGCCGCCATTCCCGGCGCACACGCTGATGCACAAGGCCAACCGCTACGGTCTCGCCAGCCTTTGCAACCTCGACCAGCTGCCGCCGAAGGGCGCCATCCTGATCGCGGCGCCGCTCAAGATCGAGCACGGCACCGGCAGCCCGATTCGCGCGCTGGCGCTGGTGTCGAAGCAATAAAGCGAGGTGGGTCTTCGGGAGAAGATCATGCGAGAAGGCGAAACCGGGTTGATGGCAGGTAGAGGGTGGCAGGCTTGTAGCGCTAGCGCCCTACGGCGCCCCCCTCTGTCCTGCCGGACATCTCCCCCTCAAGGGGGGAGATTGGCCTTCACAATGGTTTTCGCCAATCTGCGACGTTGCAGGATTGAGTGGGGCGCCGAAGCTGCCAATCTCCCCCCAAGAGGGGGAGATGGCCGGCAGGCCAGAGGGGGGCGCCGTAGAGCGCAATTCCACGCGATTGAACTCCACTGCCCGCAAGCAAAGAGCAACCGCCAATGACCGCCCCCGATCACATCATCGTCGGCAGCGGCATCAACGCGCTGGTCTGCGCGGCGATGCTCGGCGGCAAAGGGGCGCGTGTGCTCGTCCTGGAGCGCAACGACCGCATTGGCGGTTGCTTGCGCACCGAGGAGATCACCGCACCCGGCTTCATCCATGATGTGATGGCGACGACCTTCGTGCTGTTCATCACCTCGCCGGCCTTTGCGGCACTGGGCGCCGATCTCGCGCGCCACGGGCTGGAGTTCTGCCACACGGGCACGCCGACGGGCGTGCTGCGGCCGGATGGCAGCCATGCCGTGCTCAGCACCGACCGTGCCGCCAACATCGCCGCCCTCAACGCAATCGCGGCAGGCGACGGTGACCGGCACGCGGATGATGTCGGCGGCATCGAACGCAATGCCGGCCTGCTGTTCGGCTTGCTCGGCGGCAGCCTGTGGTCCTACCCGACAGCGAAGCTGCTTGCCGGTGATGGCTGGCGGCGTGGCCCGCGCGGCCTTGCCGCCTTCCTCGGCGAAGCTCTGGTGCCGGCGCGCGGCTGGCTCGAAAACACCTACCGGTCCGAAACCATCCGCGCGCTGTGGGCACCCTGGGTACTGCATGCCGGGCTTGGACCCGAGGACGCCTTCTCCGGCCAGATCGCCAAGGTGATCGCCTTCGCACTTGAGGCGGCCGGAGCACCGATCGTCAAGGGTGGGGCAAAAAACCTGCTGGCGGCCTTCGAGGCTTTGATTCGGGAACGCGGCGGCGATATCCGCACCGGCGCCGATGTCGCTTCGATCGTTCAAAACAATGGCCGGGCAACCGCCGTGCGGCTGGCCTCGGGCGAGACAATCAATGCCGACAAGAGCGTCATCTGCTCGGTTACGCCAACGCAGCTCTATGGCAGGCTGCTTGGCACGGATGCACCCAAAGCCGATGTCGAGGCGACGCAAAAGTACCGCTACGGCAAAGGCAATTTCCAGATCCACTACGCCTTGGACAAACCGCCCGCATGGCCGGGCGAAGGCTTGGATAAGGTGGCGTTGCTGCACCTCACGCCCGGCCTGGATGGCGTCTCGAAAGCTTGCAACGAGGCGGCGCGCGGCATGCTGCCGGAGGTGCCGACCATCTGCGTCGGCCAGCCGCACGCGCTCGACCCGTCGCGCTGCCCGGAGGGCAAGGCGATCCTGTGGCTGCAACTGCCAGAGGCGCCTCGCCACATCAAGGGCGACGCGGCCGGCAAGCTGCAGGCGCCGGCAGACGGGCAATGGACCGATGTGCTGCGCGAAGCCTATGCCGACCGCATTGAGGCGATCCTCGCCAGCCATATCGAAGGCTTCAAGGACAGCGTCATCGCGCGCCGCGCCTATTCGCCGGCCGATCTGGAGGCGATGAACATCAACCTGGTCGGCGGTGACCCCTATGGCGGTTCCTCGACCATCGACCAGTCTTTCCTGTGGCGGCCGTTCAAGACCAGCCGCAACCATCAGACCGGCATCAAGGGTCTCTACCATATCGGCGCCTCGACCCACCCGGGTGCGGGTCTCGGCGGCGGTTCCGGCTTTCTCCTGGCGGGGAGGCTGTGATGGAAGAGAAGGTCGCGGAAAAGCGCCAGCGCATTTCGACCCTGGGGCAGATCGGGCTGCAGCAATTCGCGCCCTATCTGATGAACCGCATCATGGGCCGCTACAACGCCACCTTGCGCGACGATTTCCGCAAGCAGGGCCTGACCATCCCGCAGGTCCGCACGCTCGCCGTGCTGTCGGTCACCGACGGTATCACCGTCAACGACCTCTCGGTCTATACGGTCATCGAGCAATCGACCTTGAGCCGGACCCTCGATACGCTGGAGGGCCAGGGTCTGGTGCGACGCGAGCAGGGTGTCACCGACAGCCGAATCCGCCATGTGTTCCTGACCGACGAGGGCCGCGCCGAGTTCACCCGCGCCTGGCCGGCCATGCACGACGCGTTCGAAGCGATGTTCGACGACATCGACGATGCCGAATATTCCGCGCTCATCGCCACGCTTTTGAAGATGCTGAAGAACATTCGCAAGCACGACATCTAGACCTACGCGCCGCCAGCGCTGGCGGTAACGGAAGGGAGAAAAAGAATGGCCGAACGGTCTTTTGCCAGGGAAGTCGAAAAACTCAGGCTCGGTGCCGGCGAGGAGTTTGCCGGCGAAGGCATTCTCGCCATCACCAAGGCGCTGCTGCAATGCGGCGTCGGCTATGTCGGCGGCTATCAGGGCGCGCCGATCAGTCACCTGATGGACGTGCTGGCCGACGCGCAGGACATTCTGGGCGAGCTCGGCGTGCATTTCGAAGCCAGCGCCTCGGAAGCCACTGCCACCGCCATGCTGGCGGCGTCAGTGCATTATCCCATTCGCGGTGCGGCGACCTTCAAGTCGACCGTCGGCACCAATGTTGCCTCCGACGCGCTGGCCAATCTCGCCTCCGGCGGCGTCACCGGCGGCGCGCTGATCATCGTCGGCGAAGACTATGGCGAGGGCTCCTCGATCATGCAGGAGCGCAGCCATGCCTTCGCCATGAAAAGCCAGGTGTGGCTGCTCGACCCGCGACCCAATCTGCCATCGATCGTCAAGGCGGTGGAGGATGGTTTCGAGCTGTCGGAGATTTCCAACACGCCGGTCATGCTGCAGGTGCGCATCCGCTGCTGCCACGTGCATGGCCATTTCATCGCCAAGGACAACAAGCGGCCGCCGATGACGGTCGCCGATGCCCTCGACGCGCCGCGCCGCGACACCGGCCGCATCGTGCTGCCGCCCGCCTCCTTCCTGCATGAGAAGGAGAAGGTGCAGAAACGCTGGCCGGCGGCGGTCGACTTCATCGCCAAGAACAAGATCAACGAGTTCTTCGGCTCGGACCATGGCTCGGTCGGCATCGTCATGCAGGGCGGCATGTACAATTCGGTCATCCGCGCGCTGCAGCGGCTCGGCCTTGCCGACACCTATGGCGACACCGACGTGCCGCTCTATGTGCTCAATGCCGTCTATCCCTTGATCGACGACGAGTTCCTGTCGTTCTGCGAGGGCAAGCAGTCGGTGCTGGTCGTCGAGGAAGGCCAGCCCAACTACATCGAACAGGCCTTTGCTTCGATGCTGCACAAGGCCGGTCGAGGCACCAGGCTGGTTGGCAAGGAGCATCTGCCGATGGCCGGCGAATATACCGGCCAGGTCATGCTCGACGGCATCGGCGCCTTCCTGCGCGCCGAGGCGCCGCATCTGCTGCCGGGCGAGGTGCGCGCGCCCAACAAGGTCGGCGACGGCGTTGATGCAGCCGACCTCATCAATGTCGTGCCGGGCCGTCCGCCGGGCTTCTGCATCGGCTGCCCGGAACGGCCGATCTTTGCCGCGACAAAACTGGTCGAGCAGGAGCTCGGCAAGCATCACATCGCCTCCGACATCGGCTGCCATCTGTTCTCGATCATGCCGCCTTTCGAGCTCGGCGCCACCACCATGGGCTACGGGCTGGGCCCGGCCTCCGCCTCGGCCTTCAATTCGCCTGATGCCAAGCGGCGGTCCATCTCCTTCGTCGGCGACGGCGGCTTCTGGCACAACGGCCTGACCTCCTCAATTGGCAACGCGGTGTTCAACAAGAACGACGGCGTCATCGTCATCGTCGATAATTTTTACTCGGCCGCCACCGGCGGCCAGGACATCCTCTCATCCCGCGCCGGCAACAAGACCAAGTCGACGAAGCATCCGATCACCGAGGCGGTCAAAGGCATGGGCGTCAAATGGCTGCGCCATGTCGACCGCACCTATGACGTGACCAAGATGCAGGACACGCTACGCGAGGCGCTGACGACGGAGGAGAAGGGGCCGAAAGTCATCGTCGCCTCGTCCGAATGCATGCTCAACCGCCAGCGCCGCGAAAAGCCGCTGGTCGACAAGGCGATCAAGGGCGGGACCCGTGTCGTGAAACCGAAGTTCGGCGTGGATGAGGACATCTGTACCGGTGACCATGCCTGCATGCGGCTGTCCGGCTGCCCATCGCTGTCGGTCAAGTCGCTCGACGATCTTTTGCGCGACGATCCGGTCGCGCATATCGACCAGAGTTGCGTCGGTTGCGGCAATTGCGGCGAGGTCGCCGATGCGGCGGTGCTCTGCCCGTCCTTCTATCGCGCCGACGTCGTCCACAATCCAAGCCGCTGGGATCGCTTCCTGGAAGCGGCGCGCCGCGCCACCATCAGCCTGTTGCAGCGTCGCCGCGAAAGCCGGCGCCTGACTTTCGCCGATGCTTGACGCCGTCCCCCCACTTCGCGCCCACGCCAGCGCTCAGGATGGTGAGCGTGTCATCAAGCTCGCCGTGCTGGCGGTCGGCGGCCAGGGCGGCGGCGTGCTCGCCGATTGGATTACCGATGTCGCCGAGCGCAACGGCTATGTCGCGCAGTCGACCTCGGTCGCCGGCGTCGCCCAGCGTACCGGCGCCACCATCTACTATGTCGAGATGGCCCGCGACACCGGCCGGCTGCCGGTCTTTGCGCTGTCGCCCTCGCAAGGCGACGTCGACATACTGATCGCGGCGGAGTTGATGGAAGCCGGCCGCGCCATCATTCGCGGCTTCGTCACGCCCGAGCGCACCACGCTGATCGCCTCCTCGCACCGCATCGCCGCCGTGTCGGAAAAGATCGAGCCGGGCGACGGCCGCGCCTCGTCGTCCAAGGTGCATGCAACGGCGGAGGCCGCATCGAAGCGCTTCATCGCCTTCGACATGGAGAAGATCGCCGCCGACAATGGCTCGATGATCTCGGCCAGCCTGCTTGGCGCGCTGGCGGGGTCGGACGCGCTGCCGTTCACGCGCGAAAGCTACGAGCAGGCGATCGGCGCGGGTGGTCGGGGCGTCAAGGCCAGCCTTGCTGCCTTCGGTGCCGCGTTTGATCGTGCGCGCGGCACGGCAGCACCGGCGCCTAGGCCGGCCGAGCCAGCGATCGTCGAATCTGCCCTGGGCGCCGGACAGGTGAGTGGCCCGCGAAACCTGCTGCAAGGCTGGCAGGCCTTGGCTGCCCGCATCGATCTGTTGCCGGTGGCCGTGCGCGATATGGCGCTTCGAGGCTTGAGAAAGGTCGTCGACTATCAGGACATCGCCTATGGGCGCGACTATCTCGACCGGTTGGACAAGGCCGTCGCGCTGGACGGGCCGATTCAGGGCTACGGCTTGTCCATCGCTGCCGCCAAGCATCTGGCCAACGCGCTGTGCTACGACGACATGATCCGCGTCGCCGATCTCAAGACACGTTCGACGCGCGACAAACGCGTGCGCCGCGAGGTCGGCGTCAAGGATGGCTCGATCCTGCAGGTGACCGAATATTTCCATCCGCGCATCGAGGAGTTCTGCGGCACGCTGCCGGCGGGTCTGGGCAGCTACATCGAAAACCGGCCGAAGCTCGCCGCCTTTCTCGATCGTCGCATCAATCATGGCCGCCGCATCCGCACCGACAGTTTTGCCGGCTTTGCCGCTCTGTGGTTCATCGGCGGCCTGCGTCGCTGGCGCCGCAGCCTGCTGCGCCACAAGGTCGAGGTCGCTCATCTCGATGGCTGGTACGCGCTGGCGCTCGACCATGTGCCCCAGGATTACGCACTGGCCGTCGAAATCCTCAACTGCCGCCGGCTGATCAAGGGCTACAGCGACACCCATGTCCGGGCGCAGTCGAAATTCGACCGGGTGCTGTCCGCGCTCGACATGGTCAAGGGCCGCACCGACGCCGCCGACTGGATCCGCCGCCTGCGCGAGATCGCGCTGAAGGACGAGAAGGGCGACATGCTGGACGGTGCGCTGAAGACCGTGGCGACGCTGGGGCCGGATACGATAGACTGATTTAACGGGCATCCACCGATTGGAGCGGCGCCAGCCCATGCAGCGGCACCGCTTCCGGGAACAGATGCAGCAGGCCTGTATCGACGCGCCGGCGCAGATGCGCATCGACCTCCGCACGATCCTGACAACCATGGAACCTGCCGCCGCAATGGTCGCGCAGGCGCACGAGATCGGCCATGACAGGCGACATCGGCAGGCCGGCGGCGTCGAGCAGGCTTGCGCTGAGGAAGCCGATGTCGAGCGGGGCCAGGTCAGGCATCGGATGGCGCAAAGGATGGTTGAAGGTGGTGAGCGTGTAGAAAGTGCGATAGGCAAGCGAGCCAGGGGTCGCCAAGGCGTCGTCCCCGGCGATCGCCTCGACGAACGGCTTGGTCGCCGACGACTGGTGATCGCCGAATTCGAGCACCACGGCGCCGCGTTCACCGGCATCCGCTTGCCTCTTGTCGAGGAAATCCTGGAAATCGCCGCGCGCTACCGCCATCCGGCGCAGATACTCATTGGCTTGGAAATCGCCCGAGAAAGGCTCGCCCTCGACCTTCAGCCCGGGCTCCATCCGCCCCTCATAGGGTGAGTGCGGAAACATGGTCTGGATTTCGAGGAACAGCGGCCGGCCGTCTTCCCTATGGTGCCTGGCGATGAATGCCTCGGCCGCCTGGTAATAAAAGTTGTCGCGCAGGTGATAGAAGGGCGCGGCGATGTCCTTGATGTCGAGCACGGTCTCGAAACCGATCGATTTCAGGAACGGCCCTTCATTGACGAACGAAAAGTCCATCGGCGTCATCACGACAGTCCGATATCCGCAGCGCGCCAGCACCTCCGGCAAGGCTCCGGCGACCTTGTCCTGCAGGGTGATGGTCAGATAGGGGCTTCGCCAGCCGAAATCGGTGGCCGACAGGCCGGTCATCAGCGACAGATTGGTGATCCAGGTGCCGCCGCCAAACGTCTCGACCTGCATCTGGTGCGGCGTGCCGGCCCCCGGTGCGAATCTCTGCAGGAATCCCGCGCCGTTGCCGACCTGCGGAAAATAGCCGGGATCGGACTGGCTTTCGCTGAGCACGAAAAAGACGTCGGGAAGATCAGCCCGGTCGCCGCAATCGACCGTGTCGGCAAAAGGCGGCTGCGGCGCCACGGCTTGCAGCCGCTTTTCGAAGCCCGATTCTACAACGAGGTTGTGCAAATCCAGCAGCGAGACGAAGAAGGCCGACATGTGCCGGCCCTGCATGTAGTAGAAATAGCGGTCCTTCGAGGCCTCGGCCGGAAAGGTCAGCGGCACCAGAACGACGGGCGCCGCCATGACCAGGACGCGTGCCGACACCGGCCAGCCGATTTTCCGATCGATCCGGAAC
>NZ_RZPF01000223.1:0-8640 GCF_004022735.1 Mesorhizobium sp. M7A.F.Ca.AU.001.01.1.1 | reverse complement strand
CACCAGAAGCTGATCGCGCCGAATGAATGGCGCAAGGTGGATGGGGAGTTTGTGCTGCACTAGGGGCAAGTTTCGCAGCAACGGCTTCTTGAGGTCGGCGTTCTACGACGCCCCCCTCTGTCCTGCCGGACATCTCCCCCTCAAGTGGGCAGATTGGCAGCTCCACCGACAACGCCGCCCCTTGTTACGCCTGCGATTGGCGAAAGTCGCCGCGACATCCGATCTCCCCCCTTGAGGGGGAGATGGCCGGCAGGCCAGAGGGGGGCGCTGGCCCGCGAACCTTGCGCCATGACGGCCCGATGCGCTCAAACCACCGGCGGGTTCAACCGGGCAAAGCCTTCCTGCCGCCGATACGGGAAGTACGGGTAGGGCGCGGTGACTTCGCTTGCCGCGTCGAGCTGCCTTATCTGCCCCGGCGTCAAGGTCCAGCCGACGGCGCCGAGGTTCTGGCGCAACTGCTCCTCGTTGCGGGCGCCGATGATGACCGACGATACGGTCGGGCGCTGCAGCAGCCAGTTGATGGCGATCTGCGGCACGGTCTTGCCGGTTTCCTCGGCCACGACATCGAGGGCATCCATCACTCGATAGAGATGCTCGTCCTCGACCGGCGGACCGAAGCTTGCCGTGTCGTGCAGCCGGCTCTTTTCCGGTAGGGACTGGCCACGGCGGATCTTGCCGGTCAGGCGGCCCCAGCCAAGCGGGCTCCACACCAATGCACCGACGCCCTGGTCGAGGCCGAGCGGCATCAGCTCCCACTCATAGTCGCGGCCGACCAGCGAATAGTAGACCTGATGGGCGACATAGCGCGGATAGCCTTGGCTGTCGGCTTGCGCCAACGACTTCATCACTTGCCATCCGGAGAAGTTGGAGACGCCGACATAGCGCAGCTTGCCGGCACGGATCAGGTTGTCCAGCGTCGACAGCACCTCCTCGATCGGCGTGCCGGCATCGAAGGCGTGTAGCTGCAAAAGGTCGATGTAGTCGGTGCCGAGGCGCCTCAGCGCATCATCCACGGATCTGATCAGCCGCGAACGTGACGAGCCGTAATCGCCCGGCCCATCGCCCATCGGCAGCGCGGTCTTGGTCGAGATCAGCACGGCATCGCGGCGGCCTTTTATCGCGTCGCCAAGCACCTGTTCAGAAGCGCCGTTCGAATAGACGTCGGCCGTGTCGAACAAATTGACACCGGCCTCCAGGCAGATGTCGATCAGCCGCCGCGCTTCCCTGGCGTCGCTGTTGCCCCAGGCGCCGAACAGCGGGCCGGAACCGCCAAAGGTTCCCGCGCCGAAGGAGAGTGCGGGCACTTTCAAGCCCGATGCACCGAGACGTCGATAATCCATCTTTTTACTCCTGGTGGTATGAAGGGTGTCGGAAGCGGGTTTGCCGAGGGTAGTCACGAGCGGATGGAGGCAGGTGCGCCGAGCGCCGGGGTGCGATCGAGACGCAGCGCCAGGCCCGCCACGCCGAGTGCCGTGAGCGGCAGCAGGGCGGCGACCCAGGTGAGGGAACCCAGACCAAGGCCGTGGGCAATCACCGCGCCGCCAAGCCAGGCGCCTGCGGCGTTGCCGAGATTGAAAGCGGCGATGTTGAAGGACGAGGCGAGGCTCTGGCCGGCACCTTGCGCCTTGTCCAGCACCCACATCTGCAGCGGCGCCACGGTAGCAAAGGCGGCGGCACCGAGCAGGCCGACATAGATGACGGCCATCACCTGGCTGTGGATGGCGAAGGTCATCGTTGCGAGCACCAGGGCCAGCACCACGAGGCTGCCCAGCACGGACGGCCAAGCCAGCGGTCGGCGACCTTGCCGCCAAGCAAATTGCCGGCGATGAGACCGCCGCCGAAGACGAGCAGGATCGGCGACACGGCTGCTTCCTTGAAGCCGCTTATCTCGGTCAGCAACGGAGCGATATAAGTGAAGACGGCGAAGACGCCGGCATAGCCGAGCACGGTGGTGGCGAGGCCGAGCAGGACGGGGGTGCGGCGCAAAACGGCGAGATCGGCGCGCAGGTCGCTCTTTTCGGGCGCCGTCCGGCTGCGTGGCACCAGAGCCAGGATGACGGCGAAGGCGGCCACACCGACCACTGTCACGGCCCAGAAGGTCGCGCGCCAGCCGAAGGCCTGGCCGAGCCATGTGCCGAAGGGCACGCCGAGGATGTTGGCGATGGTCAGGCCGGTGAACATCAGCGCGATCGCCGAGGCTTGTCTGTTGGGCGCGACCAAGCCGGTGGCGACCACCGAGCCGACGCCGAAGAAAGTGCCGTGGGCAAAGGCGGTGATGATGCGGGCGCCCATCAGCGTCCAGTAGTCGGGCGCCAACGCGCAGGCGAGATTGCCGAGCGTGAAGATCGCCATCAGCGCCAGAAGCACGGTCTTGCGCGGCCAGTTGCCGGTGGCGATGGTCAGCAACGGCGCGCCGATGACGACGCCAAGCGCATAGCCCGAAATGAGCTGGCCGGCAGCCGAGATCGAAACGCCGAGATCCTTGCTGACATCGAGCAGCAAACCCATAATGACGAATTCGGTGACGCCGATGCCGAAGGCACCGGCGGCGAGGGCGTAGAGAGCAAGAGGCATGGCGGTTTTCCACTTCGATGCGAAGAGCGCCGTCCCGCGCCCCGACCCCTGAGATCGTGCTTCCCTGCATTGTGAACCAGACTTGCCTTGGGCATATTTTCTGTGAAATAGATTCATAAATGGCCAGGCCCGACATCAATCGCTCCGGCGAGATCGAAGTGTTCGTGCGCGTCGTCGAGGAAGGCAGTTTCTCCTCCGCGGCACGCGCGTTGCGCATGACGCCGTCGGCGGTGAGCAAGCTGATCGCGCGGCTGGAGGCCCGGCTTGGCGCGCGGCTGGTCAGCCGCTCGACGCGAAAGCTGCAACTGACGCCGGAAGGCACAGCATTCTACGAGAGCGGCCTGCGCATCCTTGCCGACATGGCGGCAGCCGAGCAGGAGGCAGCGGCCGGTGCTTCACCGCGCGGACGTGTGCGCATTAACAGCTACGTGCCCTTCGGGGTGCATCGGCTGGTCCCGCTTCTGCCTCGGTTCCTGGAACGCTACCCCGAGATTTCGGTCGATCTGGTGCTGACCGACAGCGTCGTCGACCTGATGGCGGAGCGCGCCGATGTTGCCATCCGTGCCGGGCCATTGAGTGAGTCACGGCTGGTGGCGCGCAAGCTCGGGCAAAGCCCGGTGGTCGTTGTTGCAGCACCTTCTTACCTCGAGACGCACGGCATACCGCTGACGCCAGCCGATCTCGACAAACACAACCGCATGGGCTTCGGCTTCGTCAGGCACCTCGATGGCTGGCCGTTCCTCGACGCGGAAGGCCGCGTCATCATGATTCCGATCACCGGCAACACGCTGGTCAGCGATGGTGAGGCGATGCGGCTCATGGCACTGGCGGGCGCGGGCATCGCCCGGCTGGCGCGCTGGCATGTGGCGGAAGACATAGCGGCCGGCAGACTGGCGCCGCTGCTGGAGGCATTCAATCCGGGTGACGAGGAGCCGACCCACGCCGTCTATGTCGGCCAGGGCCGGCATCTGCCGGCGCGGGTGCGCGCCTTTCTCGATTTTCTGGGCGAGAGCGTCCGGCTGACCTGACATCTCCGGAGCCACGGCTCCCGAGATGTCAGCGTGGGCTGTATTTATGCTTTCGGCGTGAACGCCGCCGGACGGCGGCCCGCTGCCTGGCGCTCCAGCATCCAGCCTGGATATTCGGACGGCAGGGCGCTGACCTCGTCGAGACGAACCAGATCGTCGGTGTCGAGCTTCACCTCAGTGGCGGCAAGGTTCTGCTCCAGCTGCTCCATGCGGCTGGCGCCGATGATGACGCTCATCACGAAGGGCTTGGCCAGGACATAGCCGAGCGCCACCGTGGCGACGCTCACATCATGTTTTTTGGCTATGTCGCGCATGACGGCAACGGCCGCCCAGGCGCGGTCCTCATTGACCGGCGGGAAGTTGAAGGACGCGCGGCGGCCTTCGCCATTGCCGGGTGCGCCGGGGCCATATTTGCCGGAGAGCAGGCCACCGGCCATCGGCGACCACACCATCAGGCCGAGCTTCTCCTCATTGAGCAGCGGCACGATTTCGCGCTCGAGATCGCGGCCGGCGATCGAATAATAGGACTGCACGGTCTCGAAACGGGCGAAACCCTTGCGCTCGGCGATGCCGAGCGCCTTGGCGATGCGCCATGCCGCCCAGTTGGAGACGCCGACATAGCGGACCTTACCGCTGGCAACGAGATCGTCGAGCGCCCGCAGCGTTTCGTCGATCGGCGTCACGGTGTCGGTGCCGTGCAACTGATAGAGATCGATATGGTCGAGTTGCAACCGCTCCAAGCTGGCATCGACCGAATCCATGATGTGGCCGCGTGACGAGCCGCGCTGGTTGGGGCCTTCACCCATGGCGCCATGCGCCTTGGTGGCGATGACCACATTCTGCCTGTTGACCTTGAGATCCCTGAGCGACTGGCCGAGCAACCGTTCGGATTCGCCAAAGGAGTAGACGTCGGCCGAATCGAAGAAATTGACGCCGGCGGCAAGCGAATGGGCAACGATCTCGTTGACGCCCTTCTGGTCGAGGCTGGCGATCAGGCCCCATTGGGCATTCTGGCCGGCGGCGCCGAAGGTCATGGTGCCGAGGCACAGTTCGGAGACGAACATCCCCGTATTTCCAAGCTGGTTGTAGCGCATGGTGGCGGCTCCAGAGAGTTTGTGACGACCCAAAGCAAATAGGAACGGTACGTTTCGTTTCCAGTCCTGGAGCAACGAGCCTGTCGGATTGGCCCAAAGGCCGTTGCGTCTCAGCGAGTGCCGAAGATCGCCGAACCGACGCGGACGCTGGTGGCGCCGAAGGCGATTGCTGTTTCGTAGTCGCCGGACATGCCCATTGAGAGTTTGGCGACGTCGGCTTCCTTGCTAAGCTTCTCCAACAGCGCAAAATGCGGACCGGGATTCTCGTCGGCCGGCGGGATGCACATCAGGCCTTCGATGGCGAGGCCGTGCACGTCGCGGCAGCGGGCGACGAAGGCCACGGCGTCGCGGGGCTCGATGCCGGCCTTCTGCGGCTCGGAGCCGGTGTTGACCTGGACATAGAGTTTTGGCGCGCGGCCCTGTTTGGCGATCTCCTTGGCGAGTTCGGCGGCGATCTTCTCGCGATCGACCGTCTCGATGACGTCGAACAGTGCTACCGCTTCCCTAGCCTTGTTGGATTGCAGCGGGCCGATCAGATGCAGTTCGATGTCGGGAAATGCGTCCTTCAGATCAGGCCATTTGGCTTGCGCCTCCTGCACCCGGTTCTCGCCGAAGACGCGCTGGCCGGCTTCGATGACCGGGCCGATGTCGGCGGCATCAAAGGTCTTTGAGACCGCGACCAGGATCACGGCGCCGGCTTCGCGGCCGGCCTCGCGTTCGGCGGCGGCGATCTTCGCCTTGACCGCGAAAAATTGCTGAACGGCGTCACCCATATGCAAATCCTGCTGTTTTGACCGGCGTTTTTGTCAGACGCGGTACCCATATGGTTGACGGGTTTGCCAAACCATGGTGAACACCCGGACCACATTCCCTGAACTGCCGAGCCATCGCCCGCAGTTCGCGCATGCTTTTAAGTGAAAAACGTCCCATGGCAACCGAACGATACAATCCGCGCGCGTCAGAGCCCAAATGGCAGAAGGCCTGGGACGCCAAGAAGCTGTTCGAAGCGCACAATGACGATCCGCGCCCGAAATACTACGTGCTGGAGATGTTCCCCTATCCGTCGGGGCGCATCCATATCGGTCATACCCGCAATTACACGATGGGCGACGTGGTGGCGCGCTACAAGCGGGCCAAGGGCTTCAACGTGCTGCACCCGATGGGCTGGGACGCCTTCGGCATGCCGGCCGAAAACGCGGCGATGCAGAATAAGGTCCACCCCAAGGAGTGGACCTACCAGAACATCGCCACCATGCGCGAGCAGCTCAAGGTCATGGGGCTGTCGCTGGACTGGGCGCGCGAATTCGCCACCTGCGACGTCGATTACTACCACCGCCAGCAGATGCTGTTCCTCGACTTTGTCGAGAAGGGGCTGGTGACGCGCAAATCCTCCAAGGTCAACTGGGATCCGGAGGACATGACGGTGCTTGCCAACGAGCAGGTCATCGACGGGCGCGGCTGGCGCTCGGGCGCGCTGGTCGAACAGCGCGAACTGACGCAGTGGTTCTTCAAGATCACCGACTTCGCCCAGGATCTGCTGGATTCGCTCGAAGGCCTCGACGAATGGCCGGAAAAAGTGAAGCTGATGCAGCAGAACTGGATCGGCCGCTCGGAAGGCCTGCTGATCCGTTGGCCTCTGGCCGACGCCTCCGATGGCGAGCATGAGTTGGAAGTCTATACGACAAGGCCCGACACCATCTTCGGCGCTTCCTTCATGGCTGTCGCCGCCGATCATCCGTTGGCCAAGAAGGCCGCTGCGCACAATCCGGCACTGGCGAAGTTCATCGAGGATATCGGCCATATGGGCACCTCGGTGGCGGCGCTGGAGACAGCTGAGAAGAAGGGTTTTGACACCGGCCTCCGCGTCGTCCATCCGTTTGACGACAACTGGACGCTGCCTGTCTATGTCGCCAATTTCGTGCTGATGGAATACGGCACCGGCGCCATTTTCGGCTGCCCGTCCGGCGACCAGCGCGACCTCGACTTCGCCAACAAATACGGCCTGCCGGTGATTCCGGTGGTGATGCCGGAAGGCGAGAATCCGGCGACGTTCCAGATCATCGATGAAGCCTATGTCGATGACGGCGTGATGATCAATTCGCGCTTTCTCAACGGCTTGAAGCCGGATCAGGCTTTCGACGAAGTCGCCAAACTGCTGGAGCAGAAGACGATCGGCAACCGGCCGATGGCCGAGCGCAAGGTGAATTTCCGTCTGCGCGATTGGGGCATTTCGCGCCAGCGCTACTGGGGCTGCCCTATCCCGATGATCCATTGCGAGGCTTGCGGCGTGGTGCCGGTGCCGAAGGCGGACCTGCCGGTGAAGCTGCCCGACGATGTCGATTTCGACCGCCCGGGCAATCCGCTCGACCGTCATCCGACATGGCGGCATGTGAAATGTCCGCAATGCGGCAGGGATGCGCGGCGCGAAACCGACACGATGGACACGTTCGTCGACTCGTCGTGGTATTTTGCCCGCTTCACCGCGCCGTGGGCACATGAACCGACCGATCCCAAGGCGGCCAACGAATGGCTGCCGGTCGACCAGTATATTGGCGGGATCGAGCACGCGATCCTGCATCTGCTCTATTCGCGCTTCTTCACCCGCGCCATGCGCGAGGCCGGCCATGTCGATCTGGCCGAGCCGTTCAAGGGCCTGTTCACGCAAGGCATGGTGGTGCACGAAACCTATCGTGTTGGCTCGGCATCGAACGGCCGCTGGCTGGCGCCCACCGAAGTTCGGCTGGACGACGTTGACGGCAAGCGCAGCGCCATCGAGATCGCCACCGGCGAGACCGTCTCCATCGGCCCGCTGGAAAAGATGTCGAAGTCGAAGAAGAACACTGTGAGCCCGGAAGACATCACCGATGGCTACGGCGCCGATACGGCGCGCTGGTTCATGCTGTCGGATTCGCCTCCCGAGCGCGATGTCGAGTGGACCGACGATGGCGCCGCCGGCGCGCATCGCTTCATCCAGCGCATCTGGCGCCTGGTGTCGACGGCGGCCGAAACACTGGCCGGCATCAAGCCCGTGGCGGCCAGCAGCGGCGAGGCCGCGGTGGTTTCCAAGGCCGCGCACAAGATACTCAAGGCGGTCGGAGAGGATATCGAGAAGCTCGCTTTCAACCGCGCCATCGCCCGCATCTACGAACTGGCCAACGCGCTGACCACGCCGCTTAACGAGGTGGCAGAAGGCAAGGCCGATGCAGCGCTGAAAGGCGCCTGCCGGCAGGCGGTGGAGATTCTCGTGCATCTGATCGCGCCGGTCATGCCGCATCTGGCCGAGGAGTGCTGGGCAACGCTCGGCGGCACCGATCTCGTTGCCGAACGGCCTTGGCCGGTCTTCGATCCGGCGCTGGTCGTCGACAACGAAGTCACCTATCCGGTACAGGTCAACGGCAAGAAGCGGGGGGATTTGACAATTGCCCGCGACGCGGACCAAGGTGCGGTCGAAAAAGCGGTATTGGCTCTCGACTTCGTGCAGAAAGCACTCGAAGGGAAGGCTCCGCGCAAGGTGATCATCGTGCCGCAGAGGATCGTCAATGTCGTTGCCTGATCGGGAAAAGACAGAGTTGAGCCATTTGCTGCGCCGCATGGCGCTTGCCGGCCTGATAGGTTCGCTCGCGCTTGTCTCGGCCTGCACGGTGCGGCCGCTCTATTCGAGCGCGCCACTGTCGGGTTCGCAGGCCAGTGCCAGTGCCGAACTGGCGTTGATCGGCATCAAGCCGGTCAATACGCGTTACGGCCAACAGGTGCGCAACAATCTCATTTTCGGGTTTGGACGAGGCGCCGGCGAGCCGGCCTCGCCGGCCTATTCGCTCAATCTCGGCGTGACCGAAGCGGTCGAGTCCGCGGCACTTGTGCAGGTCGGAACCGACGAAGACGAGCCGACCGCCGGTTCCGTGACGCTGACCGGCAGCTATACGCTGGCCGATCCGAAGACCGGC
>NZ_RZPF01000222.1:0-8650 GCF_004022735.1 Mesorhizobium sp. M7A.F.Ca.AU.001.01.1.1 | reverse complement strand
CTATTCGACCGGCCGCGGCTCCATCGTCATGCGCGGGCGCGTCAACATCGAACAGCGCGGCAACGACCGCGAGTCCATCATCATCACCGAAGTTCCCTACCAGGTGAACAAGTCGTCGATGATCGAGAAGATGGCTGAACTGGTGCGCGACAAGCGCATCGAGGGCATTTCCGATATCCGCGACGAGAGCGACCGCCAGGGCTACCGGGTCGTCATCGAGCTGAAGCGCGACGCCGTTGCCGACGTCATCCTCAATCAGCTCTACCGCTTCACGCCGCTGCAGACCTCTTTCGGCGCCAATATGGTGGCGCTGAATGGCGGCAAGCCGGAAGTGATGAACCTGACCGATATGCTGAAGGCTTTCGTCGCCTTCCGCGAGGAGGTGATCACAAGGCGGACGAAGTTCCTGCTGCGCAAGGCGCGCGATCGCGCCCATGTGCTGGTCGGTCTCGCTATCGCAGTCGCCAACATCGACGAAGTCATCAAGCTGATCCGCACCGCGCCGGATCCGCAGACGGCGCGTGAGCAGTTGATGGAGCGGCGCTGGCCCTCTGGCGACGTGGAATCTCTGATCCTCCTGATCGATGACCCACGCCACCGGATCAACGAGGACGGTACCTACAATCTGTCCGAGGAGCAGGCGCGCGCCATCCTCGAGCTGCGCCTGCAGCGCCTGACCGCGCTCGGCCGCGACGAGATCGCCGACGAGTTGAACACGATCGGCGCCGAAATCATCGATTATCTGGACATTTTGTCTTCCCGCGCGCGCGTCCAGCAGATCGTCAAGGACGAGCTTGCCGCCGTGCGCGACGAGTTCGGCACGCCGCGCCGCACCGAACTCACCGACGGCGGTTCGGACATGGAAGACGAGGATCTGATCCAGCGCGAAGACATGGTCGTGACGGTCAGCCATTCCGGCTACATCAAGCGCGTGCCTCTGTCGCTCTACCGGGCGCAGCGCCGCGGCGGCAAGGGCCGCTCCGGCATGTCGACCAAGGAAGAGGATTTCGTCACCCGGCTGTTCGTCGCCAACACCCATACGCCGGTGCTGTTCTTCTCCTCGCGCGGCATCGTCTACAAGGAAAAGGTCTGGCGGCTGCCGATCGGCAATCCGCAGTCACGCGGCAAGGCGCTGATCAACATGCTGCCGCTGGAGCAGGGCGAGCGCATCACCACCATCATGCCACTGCCCGAGGACGAGGCCAGCTGGGGCGAACTCTACGTGATGTTCGCCACCACGCGCGGCACCGTGCGCCGCAACGATCTATCCGACTTCGTCCAGGTCAACCGCAACGGCAAGATCGCCATGAAGCTGGAGGAAGAAGGCGACGAGATCCTCGGCGTCGAAACCTGCACCGACAAGGACGACGTGCTGCTGACCGCCAGTTCCGGCCAGTGCATACGCTTCTCCGTCGGCGACGTGCGCGTCTTCCAGAGCCGCAATTCGGTCGGTGTGCGAGGCATAACCATGGCCGAGACCGACCGCATCATCTCGATGTCGGTGATCGAGCATGTCGATGCTTCGCCGGCGGAACGCGCCGCTTACCTGAAGCGCGCGGCGGCGGAGCGGCGGCTTGCCACGGAAACGGCCGGAGAAGAGGAAGAGATCGCGCTGACCAATGAGGAGATCGGCGAGGAGACAGAGCTTTCCGACAGCCGATACGAAGAACTCAAGGCGCACGAACAGTACGTGCTGACGGTGACCGAATTCGGCTACGGCAAGCGTTCGTCGTCCTATGATTTCCGGCTGACCGGACGCGGCGGCAAGGGCATCCGCGCCACCGACGTGTCGAAGGCGGCCGAGATTGGCAGGCTGGTGGCGACCTTCCCGGTCGGCAATGACGACCAGATCATGCTGGTGTCGGACGGCGGCACCGTCATCCGGGTGCCGGTCAACGGCATTCGTTTCGCCAGCCGCGCCACCAAGGGTGTGACCATCTTCAACACGGCTGAAGGCGAAAAGGTGGTTTCGGTCGAGCGGATCTCTGAACCGCAAGCGGACGAAGAAAGCGAAGAAACCGTCGAGGGCGGTGCCGATGCCGCTGCGGCGTCTGACGCCGGTCCGGAGGGTGCGGACTAAGTCCGGCACCCAGGTTTTGACATGGCAACGCCGGCCAGCTGGCCGGCGCGGCAGCAAGTCCAGGCTTTATCAGTAGTGGCGATATGGCTTACGCGGGCCGAAGCCTTCGAAGCGCTTGGTGTTTGCCTTGACGCGGATGCGTTGTGCCTCCTGATGCAGCCCAAATACGGTGGCGATCAGCATGGCGACGGTCATTGCGGTGGCGAGCATGTAGATCAGCATGTGCGTGTTCTCCTGCGCCTAACAACGGATAGATGGGATTTTGGTTTCATCTTATTAAGGTGCAACCTAGTGAACGCTGCGTGAAGGCTTCGTGATCAGCGTGTTCATCTGTCGTTCATGTGCCGGAAAAGGTTCACGGCCGGCGCCCCGATCGGATTTGCCTTTGCGAGAGAGGCTCGCTAGAGCCTGTTCCATCTTGGTGGACGGAAGACGGAACAGGCTCTAGCTTTCATTTGAGCATGATCTCTAGGACAAACGAAAAACCGTTTGTCCGCAAAAACCGGTTTCCACTTTTTGGGATCATGCATTAGAAGCACCTGCCATGACCGAACGCATCGCCCTCTATGCCGGCTCCTTCGACCCGCTGACCAACGGCCATCTGGATGTGCTGAAGGCTTCGCTGGCCGTGGCCGACATCGTCTATGCGGCGATCGGCATCCATCCGGGCAAGCAGCCGCTGTTTTCCTTCGAGGAGCGGGTGAAGCTGATCGAGACGGCGGCGAAGGCGGAATTCGGCAGCGATGGTGCCCGTATCAAGGTCGTCGCCTTCGAGGGGCTGGTCATCGACGCCGCCAGGAAGCACGGCGCCTCGATCATGATCCGCGGCCTGCGCGACGGCACCGACCTCGACTATGAGATGCAGATGGCCGGCATGAACGAGACTATGGCACCTGAGTTGCAGACGGTTTTTCTGCCCGCCAGCCCGTCCGTGCGCACCATTACCGCCACACTTGTCCGCCAGATTGCCTCTATGGGAGGCAACATCCGCCCCTTCGTGCCGGCGGCGGTTGCCGGTGCGCTCACCGCCAAATTCGCGAAATAAGATTCCGGAGATAGATATGCAGCTGAAAAAGCTCGCCTCGTTCCTCGTTGTGCTTGCCGGCCTTGTGACCGCATCGGTCTCGGCCTTCGCCGCCGACCCGGAAAACACCATGGTCATCACGCTGAAGGACGGAGACGTCACCATTGCGCTTCGGCCCGATCTGGCGCCAAAGCATGTCGAGCAGATCAAGAAGCTGGTGCGCCAAGGCGCCTATGACAACGTCGCCTTCCACCGCGTCATAGACGGCTTCATGGCGCAGACCGGCGACGTCAAGTTCGGCAATATGAAAAAGGGTTTCAGCGCCGAGGCCGTCGGCACCGGCGGTTCCGACCTGCCCGACCTGCCGGCCGAATTCTCGCAGACCGAACATTACAAGCGCGGCGTGGTCGGCATGGCCCGCTCGCAGGACCCCAATTCGGCCAATTCGCAGTTCTTCATCATGTTCGCTCCGGCACCGCCGCTCGACGGCCAGTACACCATCGTCGGCAATGTCGTCAGCGGCATGGAACTGGTGGATCACATCAAGAAGGGCGACCAGGCGGATAACGGCACGGTCTCCGACCCCGACCGGATGATCAAGGTGCGCATCGCCGCAGACAAGTAAAATTGTCAAATAACTCTGTTTTCTCAAAAGGATATCTGACATGGCCGAAATCAAGGACCGCGAGAACGCGCTCATCATGGAAACGACCAAGGGCACGGTCGTCATCGAACTTTTCCCCGACCTGGCGCCGGGCCACGTCTCCCGCATCAAGGAACTGGCTAGGGAAGGCGCCTATGACGGCGTGGTCTTCCACCGCGTCATCGAAGGCTTCATGGCCCAGACCGGCGACGTCAAGTTCGGCAATTCGAGCAAGCCTTCCTTCGCGCCGTCCCGCGCGGGCATGGGCGGCTCTGAGAAGCCGGACCTGAAGGCCGAATTTTCCAACGCCAACCATGGCCGCGGCACCTGCTCGATGGCCCGTTCGCAGAACCCGAACTCGGCCAATTCGCAGTTCTTCATCTGCTTCGACGATGCCGCCTTCCTCAACCGCCAGTACACGGTCTGGGGCCAGGTCATCGAAGGCATGGACAATGTCGACAAGATCAAGCGCGGCGAGCCGGTGCAGGATCCCGACAAGATCGTGTCGCTGAAGGTCGCGGCCGACGTCAAGTAAGGGCAAACGACAATGATGGGCGTCGTCTGGTCGCTTCTCGGCATCCTATCCGGCGCCTTCATTGCCATTCAGGCGCCGATCAATTCGCAGCTGGCGCGCGGCCTGGGTCTCCCAGTCGCGGCGGCTGCGTTTTCGTTCCTGTCGGGCGCGATCGTGCTCGGCATTATCTCCGTTACGGTGGTGAAGCTGCAAGGCATCTCGCTCGACTGGAAAGCGCCGGCGCCCTGGCTGTTCGTGGCCGGCGGCATGCTCGGCGGTTTCTATGTCACGCTGTCGACGATCCTGACGCCACGCATAGGTGCTGCCGCGCTGATGGCGTTTCTGGTCGCCGGCCAGTTGCTGGCCGGCATGCTCATCGACCGCGTCGGCTTCCTCGGCGTCGCGGTGCGTGAAATCTCGCTCGGCCGCGTTGCCGGCGCGGTGCTGCTCTTGGCCGGAGCGCTGCTCGTCCGGCTCTACTGATGCGCGTCGATGTCTTTGACTTCGACTTGCCGGAGGAGCGCATCGCGCTCCGCCCGGCGCAGCCGCGTGACAGCGCCAAGATGCTTCTGGTCAAGCCCGGCGAAGGGCTCGAGGACCGGACGGTTGGCGACCTGCCGTCCTTGCTCAGGGCCGGCGACGTGCTGGTGTTCAACGACACCAAAGTCATTCCGGCGCAGCTCAAAGGCATAAGGCGGCGGGGCGAGGCGACGGCGCAGGTCGAAGCCACGCTGCATATGCGCATGGCGCCGGACCGCTGGCTGGCCTTCATGAGGCCGGGCAAGCGCATTGCCGCCGGCGACCGCATCCATTTCGGCCATGACGGCAATTCCTGTTTCCTCGGTCAGCTCGACGCCACGGTGATCGAGAAAGGCGAGGGCGGCGAGGCGCTGCTTGGCTTCGACCTGTCGGGGCCGTTCCTCGACGAGGCGCTGCACGCGGTAGGCCATATTCCGCTGCCGCCCTATATCGCCTCGAAACGCGACGACGACGAACGCGACCGGGCCGATTACCAGACCATCTATGCAAGCGAGGAAGGCGCCGTCGCGGCTCCGACAGCGGGCCTGCATTTCACGCCGGAGCTTTTTGCAGCGCTTGACGCCAAAGGCGTCGAACGCCGCTTCGTCACCTTGCATGTCGGCGCCGGTACGTTCCTGCCGGTCAAGGCGGACGACACCGCCGACCACAAGATGCATGCCGAGACCGGGTCGGTCAGCGAAGCCACTGCGGACGCCCTGAATGCCGCAAGAGCAAGGGGCGGGCGCATCGTTGCTGTCGGCACGACCTCGCTGCGTCTGCTGGAGAGTGCGGCGCGTGAGGACGGTACTCTGGCTGCGTGGTCCGGCCCGACCGATATCTTCATCACGCCCGGCTACTGTTTTCGCACCGCCGACATGCTGATGACCAATTTCCATCTGCCGCGCTCGACTCTGTTCATGCTGGTTTCGGCCTTCAGCGGCCTCGACACGATGCGCGCGGCCTATGCCCATGCGATCGAGAACCGTTACAGATTCTATTCCTATGGCGACGCAAGCCTGCTTTTCCGAGCGGAGACGAGCGATGGACGATGATCTGCAAGCCTTTGACCGCGATGCGCTGATCGCGGAAGTGAAAAAACTGCGCGCCGGCATTCGCCAGCACCGCGATTCCACCGGCCATGAATTGTGCTGGCATCACCCCGATCTGTGGGACCTGCTGCCGGAAAAAACCGAACCATCGATCGCCGTGCCGCCCTGGCCAAAATTCATGCGCGGCTGCATCCACTACCGCCAGTCGCTCGACAAGCAGGCGCCGGACGCCCCGGTCCACGACAAGGAATTCAATGGCTAAGCAGTTCAGCTTCAAGGTTCTGGCAATCGACGGCAAGGCGCGGCGCGGCGTGATCGACATGCCGCGCGGCGAAATCCGCACGCCAGCCTTCATGCCGGTCGGCACCGGCGGTACCGTCAAGACGATGTATATGGACCAGGTGCGCGGCGTCGGCGCCGACATCATCCTTGGCAACACCTACCATCTGATGCTGCGGCCAGGCGCCGAGCGTGTGGCGCGGCTCGGCGGCTTGCATGAATTCGCCCGCTGGCCGCATCCGATCCTGACCGACAGTGGCGGTTTCCAGGTCATGTCGCTGTCGAAGCTGAGAAAGCTGACCGAAAAGGGCGTCACCTTCCGCTCGCATATCGATGGCGCCGCCTACGAGATGTCGCCGGAGCGGTCGATCGAGATTCAGGGGCTGCTCGATTCCGATATCCAGATGCAGCTCGACGAATGCACGGCGCTGCCGGCCGAAATGAAGGAGATCGAGCGCGCCATGGAGCTGTCGCTGCGCTGGGCCGAGCGCTGCAAGACGGCGTTCGGCGACCAGCCGGGCAAGGCGATGTTCGGCATCGTGCAAGGCGGCGACAACGCAGCGCTGCGGGTGCGATCGGCGCAGGCGCTGAGCGCGATGGAGTTGAAGGGCTATGCGGTCGGCGGCCTGGCCGTCGGCGAACCGCAAGCGGTGATGCTCGAGATGCTCGACATCACCTGTCCGGAGCTGCCGGCGGACAAACCGCGCTATCTGATGGGCGTCGGCACGCCTGACGATATCCTGAAGTCGGTGGCGCGCGGCATCGACATGTTCGACTGCGTGATGCCGACACGGGCCGGCCGCCACGGCCTCGCCTATACAAGGCGCGGCAAGGTCAATCTGCGCAACGCCCGCCATGCTGACGATCCGCGCCCACTCGACGAGGAAAGCGACTGCCCGGCCGCCCGTGACTACTCACGCGCCTATCTGCATCATCTGGTGCGCTCGCAGGAAGCGCTCGGCGCCATGCTTTTGACGTGGAACAACCTGTCCTACTACCAGAAACTGATGCAGGACATCCGCGCTGCGATCGAGGCTGGCACCTTCGAGGCGCGCGGCGCCGAAATCACCGAGGGCTGGGCGAGGGGCGATATCCCGTTGCTGTAAGGCCTCAAGTGCTGAGCGAATTCGAGGCGCGCAGGCTGCAGCCGGTGATCTGGAACGTGCCGTCGGGCTGCTGCTGCAGCGTATAGACCGCCTCGTAATCCTTGCCATCGGGGCCGACGATCAGCACCTGCTGGACGATCGAACCCGGACCGGTCTCCTCGACCTTGCCGAAGGAATAAGTCTGCGGCTTGCGCACCGGCGGATAGCCGTTGGTCACCATGTTCATGAAGGCATCGACGGTCGGGAAGATCCGCTTCACATTCGGGGCGGCGAAGCTGTAGGCGGTGGCGCCGTCATTGGCGATGAGGGCCTTTAGCTGACCGTCGATGACGGACTGGCCTGCCTTGATCTCGGCATCGCCGGCCAATGCCGACGACACGCAGAGGAATGGAACGACTGCGAATGCGAAAAAGGCGCGGCGCATGGCCTGTCTCCGTTGTCCCGCGAAACATCTTCCCTTGAAATGGTGCTGTCCGAAGACGCATCATAACATACGCTTGGCAGCGCATCGCGGTTTCAGCGATCGCGAATAATCGCTGGCGCTCGGCGGCAGGTTGCATGCTGGCGGAGAGCTGCGGCAGGTCGCAGCCCAGGCCTGGGCCGGCAGAGTACGGATTCCAGCGCTTGAAAGCCCGCCTCCAGTCTGCCAGAAGGGCCGCTGGACTTGGACGTTTAGCGGGACGAAGCCATGAAGGCGTTTTTCGTGCAGATCAAATGCGAGCTCGGCAAATCCTATGAGGTTGCCAGCGCGCTTGCCGATGCCGAGATCGCCTCGGAAATCTACTCCACCGCCGGCAACTACGATCTGCTCGCCAAATTCTATGTCGACGACGAGGAAGACGTCGGCCATTTCGTCAACGAAAAGGTGCAGATTCTCCCCGGCATCAAGGACACGTTCACCGTCGTCACGTTCCGTGCTTTCTAGCCGGTAAACGCATTTGCCCGGGCACGAGGCAAAGGCTGATCAAGGTCATATTTCAGCTGCCTCAATTTTAGGCAGGCGCAACATACTGATCGCCCGTATCTCCCAAATCACCGATTGCGCTTGATTTTCTCCGGCGACGCCAGTGAAATGGCGTCACAGGGGAGTATGCGATTGGCAGCGTTCGATGAAATGCTTCCGGAAGTCTCCGGATTGAGAAGACCGTATTCGGCGTATGATCGCTGGCTGAAGGAGCAGGATCCAGCCAGGCTGACCGAGAAGATGCAGGACGCTGAACGCGTCTTCCGCAAGACCGGCATCACCTTCGCCGTCTATGGTGAGCAAGAAGCCTCCGAGCGGCTGATCCCGTTCGACATCGTTCCCCGCATCATTTCAGGCAATGAATGGCGGCGCCTCACGCAGGGCATCGAGCAGCGCGTGCAGGCGCTGAACGCCTTCCTCGACGACATCTACCATCGCCAGGAAATCCTGCGGGCAGGGCGCGTACCCAGGG
>NZ_RZPF01000221.1:0-8668 GCF_004022735.1 Mesorhizobium sp. M7A.F.Ca.AU.001.01.1.1 | reverse complement strand
TGCTGCAATTGACCTTTCGGTTCGGGAAACCACGCCCCCACCGCAAATACCCCATGCGGGACATGAAGTTCCTGCTCATCAGATCGTACGGCGTGCCTGGACCAAGGTCCTCAAGACGCGGGTCGCCCTGGGCTGTTGGGATGAAGCGGGGGGAGATTCGCTGAAGCTGCTGCACTGCGTCATGGAAATCGAAAGCGCGATCGGGCAGGAGCTCGGATTGGAAGCCTTCACGGTTGGAATGAGCTTCGATGAGATGGTTGCAGCGGTCATTTCTGCTCAAGGAGGCGGCGAGCACGCGCCCGCTTGGAAACACGAGCCTCCGCTGCTTTTCCTTTTCCCCGGGTCGGTCGGCTATGGTCCGAGCCTTGCTTCGTTCGCATCGGCAATAAGCAAGGTCGCCAGGGTGTCTCCCATCAGATATCCGGCCCTGGGCATGATCCTGCAAGGTCAGAACACCGTCGCCGCAATGGTCGAAGCTGCAATCGATCATATCAACCGCGTACAGCCGACCGGCTGTGTTCGCCTGCTTGGTCACTCGCTCGGAGGAGCGGTTGCTTTTGAGGTTGCCGCGCGTCTGCTTGATCAAGGGCGAGCGGTAGCGTTCACGGGCATTCTGGATACCAGCCTGGTTGGCGAACGCAGCAAGCGTTGGGAGACGATTACCCGGACATTTCACCGGATCCGAACCAATCGTATATCGGCTAGTCGAGTGGCATGCCGCGCGCTTGCCAAGGTCGCGGTCAAAATGCACTGCGAATCCCGGCTTGCCAGCTTCCTCGATCGCTATGCCGAGGGTCAGTTCAACCCGACGAGCTTCAGAACCAAACTGGAACTGCAGGAAGTTCTGCGCGCGCGCGCCTTCTTCCAGTGGCTCACAGAACCCAGGCCGATACTGCCGATCACCGGCACCTTGTTCCGTTGCGCGCGGCCCGGAATGCCGCTTGCACTTGGGTGGGATCGGGCATTCGTCCATCTGGACGTCATTCCGATCGCCGGCACTCACATCGACATGGTCGTGGAGCCTCATCTGACCATCAATCGCCCGCTCATCGAAAACGCTGTGACTGAGACCTACTCTTCAATCGAGTCACAGAAACGGGAGGCAGTGTCATCGACCTGATCGGGGAATTCAGCAGCGGTGTGCTGGCGCTCGATGCCCGGCTGGAGATCGATCGCATCGTCGAGACCTTGCGCGAACAGGTTCTCGGCACACAACGGCGCCGCGGAGTGGTTGTCGGGCTCTCCGGAGGCATCGACAGTTCGGTCGTCGCAACGGTCTGCGCACGCGCGTTCGGCAGGGACAAGGTACTGGGCCTGTTCATGCCGGAGCGCGATTCATCCGGCGACTCGCTGAGGCTTGGCCGCAGCGTCGCCGGGCAGCTTGGCATCGACACAATCCTTGAAGATATCCAGCCGGCGCTCGAGGGCATCGGTGCCTACGCCCGACAGATGGAGGCCATCCGAACTGCCGTCCCTGGATATGGCGAAGGCTGGAAATGCAAGCTGGTCATGGCATCGGTGCTGGAGAGCAGCGGCCTTAATATCACGCGCCTCACCGTCGAGGATCCGGACGGAAAGATCGACACCGTGCGTCTTTCGCCGGCGGCTTACCTGCAGATCGTCGCTGCAACCAACTACAAGCAGCGGGTTCGCAAGATGACTGAATACTATCATGCGGACCGCCTCAACTATGCAGTGGCAGGCACGCCAAACCGGCTCGAATATGACCAAGGCTTCTTCGTCAAGCAGGGCGACGGCGTCGCCGACGTGATGCCGATCGTCCATCTCTACAAGACCCAGGTTTATCAGCTGGCGGAATATCTCGGGATTGACGAGGAGGTCCGAATGAGGCCGCCGACCACGGACACGTTTTCCATGGCGCAAACCCAGGAGGAGTTCTACTTCGCCTTGCCCTATCAGCTGATGGATTTGTGCCTCTACGGCATGAATCACGGAATTTCGGCCGGCGTGGTTGCCGCCGCCGCCGGCCTGACGGCCGAGCAGGTCGAGAAGGTCTATAAGGATATCGTCAGCAAACGCCGCGCCGCCCGCTACCTTCACGCACGGCCGCAGCTGTCCGCTGCGATGGACAGGGATTGACCCATGTGCGGTATCGCCGGAATTGTGGCGCTGAACGCGGCTGCGGAGCCTCCTTCACGAGCCGCGCTTCTACGAATGGCAGCCGCGCTCTCCCATCGAGGCCCGGACGAGAGCGGCGTTTACCGCGACAGGCGGGCGGGGCTGGCGCATACCCGTCTGTCGGTCATCGATCTCTCGACCGGACAGCAGCCCCTCGCCGACACCGGCGATACCACCTGGATCGTGTTCAACGGCGAGATCTTCAACTACATCGAGCTGCGTGAACAACTCACGGCGCTGGGGCATCGTTTCCGCACCCGCAGCGATACCGAGGTCATCGTGCACGCCTACCGCGCCTGGGGCGTGGCCGCGTTCGAGAGGCTAAACGGGCAGTGGGCACTCGCCATCTGGGATTCGCTGACAGGCCGCCTCGTCCTGTCGCGCGACCGGTTCGGCATCTGCCCGCTGCATTTGTGCGAACATGCTGGCCGCCTTCACTTCGCCAGCGAAGTGAAGGCCATTTTCGCAGCCGACCCGGCGATACCGCGGGCCTTCGATCCGGCGGGGATAGACCAGACTTTCACGCTGTGGACGGTCGTACCGCCGCAAGGCGTATTTCAGGGAGTGAAGGAACTTACCCCCGGCCATGTACGCATCTACGACAATGGCAGCGTTCGTGAGCACGCTTTCTGGAAACCTTGCTATCCCGAGATCGCGGACCAGGCCCATGGCACCTTCACCGGCTCACTGGACGATGCGGTGGACGAAGTGCGTAGCGCCTTGCAGGCCGCGACGGCGCTTAGAATGGTCAAGGCGGATGTGCCGGTTGGCTGCTACCTTTCCGGCGGGCTCGACAGCTCACTTGTCGCCATGCTCGGTAGGCGCTTCGCCGGCGCGCCATTCCAGACCTTCTCGTTGCGTTTTGCTGACGCCGAATATGATGAAACCCGTTACCAGCGGCTGGTTGCAAGTGCGAGCGGCGGCGAGCACCACGAGGTGATGGTTTCGCGCGGTGATATTGCCGAGGTTTTCCCAGATGTGATCCGTCACGCCGAGTGTCCGATTCTCAGGACCGCGCCGGCGCCGTTGTTCCTTCTCTCGAGGCTGGTGCGCGAACATGGCATCAAGGTCGTCCTGACCGGCGAGGGCGCCGACGAGATGTTTGCCGGCTACGACCTGTTCCGTGAAGGCAAGGTCCGCCGTTTCTGGGGGCGGCAGCCCGCATCCGCCCGACGCGCGCGACTGCTGGAACGGCTCTACCCCTATCTGAGCCGGTCGCCCGTCAAGCAGCAGGCGATGGCGCGCCAGTTCTTCGGACACGGTATCCATGCATTTGGCGCGCCCGGCTTCGCGCATGACACCCGCTGGCGCACCACCAGCGCCATCAAACGGCTGTTCTCGGCCGACATGCATGCCGAAGCGGCGCGTCACGACGTGGTGGCGGACCTGCTTGGCCACCTGCCCGAAGAGTTTCCACGATGGGGTCCTCTCGCGCAGGACCAGTATCTTGAGATCAGGACGCTGATGTCGGGCTACCTGCTCTCCTCGCAGGGTGACAGGATGCTGATGGCCCATTCTGTCGAGGGGCGCTTCCCGTTCCTGGACGACAGGCTCGTGGCGTTGGCGAATTCGCTCCCGCCCGACTACAAGCTGCGCATTCTGGATGAGAAACACGTGCTGAAGCGTGTGGCGAAATCGATCGTGCCCGCGGAAGTCGTGGCCCGCAAGAAGCAACCCTACCGGGCGCCCAACGCACTTTGCTTCACGGGCGATGGCGCACCCGCCTATGTCCGCGAAGCACTCTCCGAGACTGCCCTGCGCGCGGCGAATGTCTTTGATCCGAACTCGGTCGCGCGCCTGCTGGACAAATGCGCTGCCAAGACCGGCGATGGGGATCTGTCCAACTCGGACAACATGGCGTTGGTCGGCGTGCTGTCGACGCAGCTCCTCCATCAGCAGTTTGTCGCTAGCCGCCCATCGAGCGCGCATGCGGTCGACCTCAGGATAGACGTCGATCACCTGCACAGGGAAGAGGTGCTGGTATGATGCATGGCGCCGTACCTCTGCTGGACGATTACCTCAGCCATTCGGCCGAACGGCTCGGCGACAAGATAGCGCTGGTGTGCGGCGAGCACCGGCTCACCTATGACGAGCTTGAGACACGCTCCAGCGCGGTCGCCCGTCATCTCGTCACGTCCGGGGTCGCCCCCGGTGACCGCGTTATGATCTTCGCCGACAACACCGTCGAGACCGTGGTCAGCTTCTGGGCGGTTCTCAAGGCGAGCGCCGTTGTGTGCGTCGTCAATCCGCTCACCAAGAGCGACAAGCTGGGGTATTTGCTCAACGATTGCCTTCCGGCAGCATTGATCACCGACAAACATTTGCAGCCGGTCTTTGCTGAGCCGGCGCGTAACTGTCCGTCGCTGCGGCGGCTCATCGTCTCCGGTCAGGTGGACGACGCCGAGCTCCGGGGATTGCCGCATGCCGTGCGCTGGGATGAGGCGGCTGCCGGCCACGGCAAAGCGCCGCCCCGCCGCCGCATCGATATCGATCTCGCAGCCATCATCTACACGTCGGGCTCGACCGGCGAACCCAAAGGCGTGATGCTGACACACAGGAACATGATGACAGCCTGCACGTCTATCGCCTCGTACCTTGAGCTTGGCGAAGACGACGTGATCCTCAATGTCTTGCCCCTGGCCTTCGACTACGGCCTCTATCAGATGATAATGGCATTCCGTACCGGGGCGCGGTTGGTCCTCGAGCGCTCGTTTGCCTTCCCCGCACAGATACTTGCGATCATCGAAAGGGAGAGAGTTACAGGCTTTCCCGGCGTGCCGACCATCTTTGCCGCGCTGTCGGATCTCAGGACGCTGAAGGCAAATGATTTTGCAAGCATAAGGTATGTCACGAATACGGCGGCAGCCCTGCCGCTTAAGCACATTCGCCTGCTCCAGGAACTGTTTGCCGCCGCCCGCATCTATTCGATGTACGGCCTGACCGAATGCAAACGCTGCACCTATCTTCCGCCGGACGATCTTGCCCGAAAACCGTTGAGCGTGGGGATCGCCATCCCGAACACCGAAATGTGGATTGTCGATGAGGATGACCGAAGGGTTGGTCCCAATGTCGTCGGCCAGTTGGTCATCCGCGGGGCAACGGTCATGAAGGGCTACTGGGGTAAGCCGGAGGCTACCGCGAAGAAGCTCAAGCCAGGTCCTTTGCCCGGCGAGCAGGTTCTGTACACCGGCGACTACTGCCGAATGGACGAGGAAGGCTACCTCTATTTTGTCGGCCGCAGCGATGAGATCATAAAATCGCGGGGAGAAAAGGTGGCGCCTAGGGAAGTCGAAAACGTGCTGATGGAAATCCCGGGAGTACGGGAAGCCGCGGTTGTCGGAGTACCTGATGACCTGCTGGGGCAAGCAGTGAAAGCGTTTGTCGTCATGGAGCAAGGAACGATCATGGGCGAAAAGCAGCTGCGGATGGAATGTCAGAAGCGATTGGAAAACTTCATGATTCCGAAGTCCATCCAAATTGTGTCCAGTCTGCCGATGACGGACACGGGCAAGCTCAAGAAAATGGCGCTGTCATAAAGCAATTTACGGAAATTATTTGGATCGGAGGCCAATTCAATGCTGAGCACGAACAACAGAATTGACACCTACAGCGATCAAATCCGCGCCTTTCTGGCGTCAAACTTCTACGTAGCCGACCCGCGTGCGCTGGAAGTTGAAACGTCGTTGCTCGATCAGGGCATCATAGACTCGACTGGAGTGCTTGAAGTTATCGGATTCGTCGAGGAGACATTCGGCATCACTGTCGAGGACAGTGAACTTCTGCCGGAGAATTTCGATTCCATCCAGGGAATTGCACGTTACGTGGTCAGCAAGGAAAACTGATCGCCGGGCTACGGCTTGAGGGCGTCGTCCCAACCGGGCGCGCAAACCCATGGCGCGGCTCACGCTGGCGCTTTGGCCCGTGCACAAACCACCCTGGCTTCACCGGCTTTGTTCGCAACCGTGCGAATGCTCTCATAGGCTTTGGAACGCTCAACCAAACTCATGACCTGCCGGTCCTGGCCAAGCCCGACCTCGAAAAGCAGCATGCCACCTTGCCGCAGATAATGCTGCGCCTCCTTGATCACCCGCATATGAATGCTCAGGCCGTAAGGCCCGGCAGCGAACGCCTCACGGGGTTCAAGTTCCATCAGATGCGCGCGGTCGTTTTCGAGCCGCTTCTCCGAGATGTAAGGCGGGTTGCAGACGACCAGATCGATCGTACCTTCGAGCTCCAGACCCGAGAAGGAATTGAAGAGGTCGCCCTGTAGCACCGAAATACGTCCGGCCAGGCCAAGATGGGCAACGTTCCGGCAGGTGGTTTCGACGCAGCTGTCAGTAAGATCGCTCGCCCAGACGCGCGCGGTGGGGACCTTGTATCCAATGGCGCAGGCGAGATTGCCCGCCCCGCAGCACATGTCCACGACACGCGGTACCGGCCTGTTAAGTTCACGAAGCACATTGAGGGCGGTGCTGCCGAGCAGTTCCGTCTCCGGGCGAGGGACGAGCACGCCGGGCGCGACAACCAACTTCAGCCCCATGAAGTCGGTGCGGCCGGTGCTGTAGGCGCTGGCGACATCTATTTCACCAATCACGGCAAACCCGCTTTCTTGATTTCCCAATGTTGATTTCTCAGGCGCCCGGTCTTCATGCCATGGGCGAGCCATCAGCAACGTCGTTCCCGGCTCGGTTCACGTCCGCGCAACTACTGGATCGCCGCGCTCTGCAGTTCGCTGCTGAACCTCACCTCGATGGTGTCTCCAGGCGCAACCTCGGTGTCCTGGTCGACCGGTCGACCTCTTGACGCGTCGCCGGCCCCGCCGGTTATTGTGATCCGCGCCTGAAAGGTTTCGCCGGCGACGGGCAGTGGAAGCGCGGACGCCCCTGATGGCTGAAGCTTCTGGCTGGCTGCGTGGAGCCTTGCAGTGGTCTCGGCGAGGCGAAGGTCGGTGTCCCTCAATTCGTTCAGAAGGCCGATCCTTCTTTGATTTTCATTGCGTTCCTGCTGCCTGACGGAGTCTTCCTGCTGGCGCCGCGTTCTCATCAGTTCGACTGAGGTCTCGAGCGCCCGGCTCGACGACATCAGCACGGCACGCCTGACGTCGGCGAGCCTGCTGTTGGTCAGGTTGCCCGATTCGAACGATTTGGTGACCCGCGCAAGATCGTCCTCATCCTGTTTCACCGCGGCCGCTTCCGTCTGCTCGCGCTTGAGCAGAACCTCGACCTGAGCCTCGGCATCCTTGGCGGTCTTGTCGAGATAGCTTTGCTCCTGCTGAAAATTGTTCAGCGAAATCTTGAGGCCCTCCGCTTCCGCCTGCGCGACCGCCGATATCAATGCATTCGACAGGGGCGAGCCTTGCGGCGGTTGCATGTCAAATTCTGCCTGGTTCTGAAGTTCGGCGCGGATGCGCGCGCCATGAAAGTAGTCCCTGATGTAGTCCCCCCAGATCGACTCGTAGTCGCGTCGCAGATCAACGGGATCAGGTCCGCTTTGGCTTGCCCGAGACCGCAGGAGACTAAAACCGCCGGCGACGGCAATTGCCTGTCGGACAGTCATGAGTGGCCGGTAAGTCTGCTGCCCTGGTGTCAGCACATCGCCAGTCACATAGATCGGACGGTACTCCGCGATCACGGCCGTGACGTCGCTCGGCTTGATGACGATCATTTGCTCCCGTCCATCAGGTAGGCGCTGATGGACTATCTTGGTTGGCAGCACCGCCTCCATGCGCGTCTGCAATTCTGCCGGCGTCAGCCCGCCAACCGGGATCATCCCGAACTCGGGCAGCGCGATCGAGCCATCCATTTGCACGATCGCGCGTTGCGTTCGCTCCGCTATGGAGGCTATTCCTATCTCCACCGTATCGCCGGGCGACAGCTTATAGGCCACCGGCGCTTCAGCCGCGGCTGCGATATCCAGGGCCAGGCAACCGGCAAGGGCTGCAAAGAAAATTCGGCTAACGAAGGCCATCGATGGCAATCTCCCTTTAATTCAGGCCCGGCTGCTGCGGCCAATCGAGATGGGCGACGAATTCGTAGACCGGCCCACCAGGCACCCCCCAATTGCTCGACCAGATCACTTGCGACCCATCAGGGGAGGGTGAGGCATGTGTCTCGCTCCAATAGTCGAACGGAGCGTTTCGCGTCTGCACGATGCGTCGCACCTCCTGACGACCGTCGACACGCAGCGCGATCACTTCGCGCGTGTATGGCGCCCAGTCCGGGTGGCTCCGAACCTCATCGGGATTGCCCCCGTAACTTATAAACGCCCATTCGGGCCTGTCCAAAGCACGCAGCGACGTATGCTCGGCCTCACCGTACTTCGTGAGCGACGTGACCTTTCCATCGGACAACCGACGCTTGATCACCTGATATTTGTCCGGAGCGGATTTGCTGGTTCCGACGTAAATTTCGCTGCCATCCGCATCGAGAGTCAAATCGCCATGGCCGGGCCGATGATGATCCTTCCACGTTTGGCGCAGGGTCCCGTCGACTGCGAAAATGGCTCGCTGTTCGGTGCCGTCGACCAGATT
>NZ_RZPF01000021.1:0-19403 GCF_004022735.1 Mesorhizobium sp. M7A.F.Ca.AU.001.01.1.1 | reverse complement strand
GTTATAGAGGGCTTGGATCATCAGGGCGGACACGAACGACAAATGGCCTTTGTCCGACTCTCGAACCTCAGTCTTTTGCAGCGGGCATGGCTGACGGCTTTCGTCGCCGCACTGCTTTGTCTTGCCGCGACCGCGCTTGCAGTTGCCGAGACGAAAAGCGACGCGCGCAGCGTCACCGATCGAGGCCGCATTCACGGCGACGCTGAAGGTATTCACCAGGGAAGCCTTCCGATGCAATGGCCTTCGCGCAGAACAATCTCGGGGATGTCAGCTGGAATCGGGCCAGCTATGGCGGCGGCAAGGCCGAATATCAAAAGGCGATCGGATTCTTCGAGAACGCCAAGCAGCGCTTTAGCGAAGCCGGCTACACCAGCCATCCCTCTCACCGACCAGAAGGTCGATCTGGTGAAGAAGCAGATGGCGAAGAAGTAGGTCTACGCTTCCCGCCGACCGCGCCTTGTCTTTCGGCCGGCTTTACCGTCCCTATATGTCCTGCCACCGGAACCCCTTGCCGGGAACCGCAGAAGGATAGCGGATGATTCGATTTGCCTTGGCGTTGTTCCTGCTTGTTGTTCCCAGCGTGGCGCACGCCACGGATGCAGGCTGGGCGCTGCTGCGCGACGGCGGACACGTCGTGCTGCTGCGCCATGCCATGGTCACCGGCACCACCGATCCGGCCAATTTCGACATCGACAGCTGCGCCACCCAGATGAACCTGTCGGCGCGCGGCAAGCAGCAGGCGAGCAAGATCGGCGCTCTGTTTGCCGCTCGGGCGGCACCGATCGAGCGCGTGCTGTCCAGCCGCTATTGCCGCTGCCTCGACACCGCCCGCATCGCCTTCGAGACCGACCCGGAACTCTTTGCACCGCTCGATCTCCTGAAAGGCGACGAGACGCAGAAGGCCGCGCAGATCGCTGCGATCCTGAAGGAAATCCGCGTCTATTCCGGCTCCGACAATCTGGTCATGGTCACCCATCTGGAAGACATCGTGGCACTGACCGGCATCTCACCGCGCGAAGGTGAGGCCGTCGTCGTCGAGCCGCAAGGCGATGGCCTGCGCGTGCTCGGCCGCGTCACCTTCTGAGCGTGCTGCGCGATCGCTGACGCCGAAAGCGGTGTTGCTGAAATGCCACCGTTGAAAGAAGCCGCAAATTCGCCGTGACAATGCCGCTTGCGACAACCCGTCGCAGGGGCTATAGGCGCGCTCCCGGTCACGAGAACCGAAGCGAGCACAACGGTTGGAGCTTTCGTCTCCGCCCGTGCAGGCGGCATTGCCGCCCTGTATACGGCGCCGCTTTGGGGATTGGGATCGCGGATGTAGCTCAACTGGGAGAGCGCCGGACATAATCCGGAGGTTGTGGGTTCGAGTCCCTTCATCTGCACCACGGATAGCTCAGTTTGGTTAGAGCATCAGATTGTTAATCTGACTGTCGAAGGTTCGATTCCTTCTCCATTGGCCTTGAAAAGCCATCCGAAAAACGGTCCGGGGACTGGAATGCGAAAGACTGGACGGGTGACCCAAGCCTTCGGGCGCGGATCATCTCAAGCGTCTTTCGCCATCGGCTCGCGGCCAGGCCCGCGGTGACGATCAAGGCGCGGTGTCGCCGGCAAGGGAGGCTAAGGCCTCCTGCGCCCGCTTCGCTGCCCCGCGATCCGCTCCCGAAGGCCCGCCACGGCTCGATGCCACCAGTCCCCGGATCATTCGTGCCCGGGCTACGACGCAAGAGACGACGTGAAACGAGAAACGAAGGGAAGATCGACGCATGACGTGACGCCTCGCATGGGGCCATGCCCGACAGGAGTAAGACAATGACCATTCTCGACAAGGTTCTTGGACGCGAGCGCGTCCTCGTAAAGGAAAACGAACGTGCCCTCGCCCTCCACAAGGGGGAGATCAAGGCTGTCCTGCTGCCGGGCGAGCACTGGCTCGCCAACCGGCGCGGCAGCCTCGAAGTGTCTCGGCACGATCTGAAGAACCCGGAATTCGTTTCGGCATACGAGAAGGCGTTGTTCGACAAGCTTCCGGATGTGGCCGCGCGTCATTTCACCGTCGTTCGCACCGGGCGCACGGATGTCGCCGTCATCGAGCGTGACGGCAATCTGCACGCCGTGCTGGCACCGGACCGCAAGCTCGTGCTGTGGACGGATGCCGGCCCGTGGAAGGTGACGCTGATCGACACGTCAGTCGATCTCGCCATCGATGCGGCGATCATGCGCCGGCTCGGCCAGGCCCGGAAGGCGGAATTGATGTCCGTCCATCCGGTCGTCGATGGTCAGGCCGGACTGCTGTTCATCGACGGTGTCCTGGTCAGGACGCTGACGGCGGGCGTGCATGGCTTCTGGAACGTCGGACGCATGGTGCAGATCAAGGTCGTCGACCTCAAGCGCCAGTCGCTCGACGTTGCCGGGCAGGAAGTGCTGACCAAGGATCGCGTGACGATCCGCGTCAACATCGCAGCCGAATACCGGGTCGTCGATCCGGTCAAGGCGGTCAGCATGGTGAAGGACTTCTCCGAAGCCCTCTACCGCGCCCTGCAATATGCCTTCCGCAAGACGCTTGGCGCGCTGACACTCGATCAGATCCTCGAAAAGAAGGTGACGATCGATGAGGAAGCGGCAGCCAAGGTCCGCGCCGACATGGCCGAGATCGGCGTGGAGGTCAGCGATATCGCGCTCAAGGATGTCATCCTGCCGGGCGAGATGCGCGAGATCCTCAACCAGGTGGTGTCGGCCGAAAAGCAGGCCGAGGCCAACATCATCCGTCGCCGCGAGGAGACGAACGCGACCCGTTCCCTCCTCAACACGGCCAGGGTGATGGCGGAAAACCCGGTGATGCTGCGGCTGAAGGAGCTCGAGGCGCTGGAAACCATCGCCGGCAAGGTCGAGCGGCTGACCGTCCACAACGGAACGGGCGGGCTGCTGAACGATCTGGTCAAGCTTCGCGACAGCTGATGCATGTCGCCAAAAGTGTTCCGCTTTTGGAAAAACGACACGCATCGAAATAAGGCTGACGTTGCGTCAACAGAAGGGCCGCCGGGTAAACCGGCGGCCCTTCTTGCGTTTCGAAGGAAACCTACCCATCTGCGCCCGGCGTATCAGGCCTTTTCCTGCCGGAAAAAACCGATTAGACAGCGCCCAAACAAGATGCGGACAGATTCCGCCCGCAACCGAAGGAAAAGCCCTTGTCCACCACGTTCGACAAAGTCGCCAAGATCATTGCCGACACCAGCGAGATCGATATCGACACCATCACGCCCGAGAGCCACACGATTGACGATCTCGGCATAGACAGCCTCGATTTTCTCGACATCGTCTTTGCCATCGACAAGGAATTCGGCATCAAGGTGCCGCTGGAAAAGTGGACCCAGGAGGTCAATGACGGCAAGGCTTCGACCGACGATTACTTCGTCATGAAGAACCTGTGCGCCAAGATCGACGCGCTGGTCGCCGCCAAGACCGCCTGACGTCAGTTGAGCGCACGATCTTGACGCGCTCTGCCGCCTGACCCACAAAGCCGCACATGAGCAGCCCCCGCGACGTCGTCATATCAGGTATCGGCCTTGTCTCCTCGCTGGGGGAAGGTCCTGACGCCCACTGGCAGAAGCTCGCGCAACCGGGCCCGCAGCCGGTGCTCGAAGCGACGCGCTTTGCACCCTATACTGTCCATCCGCTGCCTGAGATCGACTGGAACCTGCAGATCGCCAAGCGTGGCGATCAGCGCCAGATGGAAACCTGGCAGAGGCTCGGCACCTATGCTGCCGGCCTTGCACTGGACGACGCCGGCATCAAGGGCAATGACGAACTCTGCGCGACCATGGACATGGTTGTGGCGGCGGGCGGTGGCGAGCGCGACGAGGCGGTCGATGCCGCCATTCTCGCCGCTTCGGAAAGCCGCAATGACCGCGATGTACTGCTCAACGAGAAATTGACCACCGAATTGCGCCCGACACTGTTTCTGGCCCAATTGTCCAACCTGCTCGCCGGCAACATCTCCATCGTCCACAAGGTCACCGGTTCGTCCAGAACCTTCATGGGCGAGGAAGGTGCCGGTGTCGCCGCGGTTGAAACGGCCGCCGCACGCATCCGCTCGGGTCAGTCGACGCATATCCTGGTCGGCGGTGCCTTCCAGACCGAACATCCCGATATGCTGCTCGGCTATGAACTCGCCGGCTATCTGCATCGCGGCCCATGGAAGCCGGTTTGGCAAAGACAGGGCACTGAGGGCGGTGGCGTCGTGACCGGCTCCGGCGGCGCCTTCCTGGTGCTGGAGCAGCGCGAACACGCGATGAGCCGCGGCCGCAAGATCTATGCAGAACTTGGACCGGTCGTCTCCGGCCGCGCCCGGCGGCCACGGGGAGAACTCGACGCCGAGATCGCCGCACTGCTCAAGCAGGCTGCATTGCCGAACGGCAAATTGCTGACCCTGTCGGGCGCATCGGGGGCGCATGCGGCGACAACAGCCGAGAAGGCAGCGCTCGATGCCAATCCGGCGATCGCCGCGCGTGGCTTCTCGACGCTGACCGGGCACATGAAGGAAGCACAGTTTCCTTTCGCTGTGGCACTGGCGGCACTCGCTGTCGACCGCAAGGCCGCCTATCCTGTTTTTGATGCCGCAGCCGAGACGCCGTTCGAAGGCGTTCCCCAATCCGTCCTTGCAACGGCGATCGGCTATCACCAATTCGAGGGCATGGCGCTGGTCAATGCCGCGTAACGCGGCTCCACGACCCATGCTGCAACGATAAGAGGGCTCCCGGATGGCCAATCTCAGAGATCACATGGGCAGGCCGATCGTCGCCGTCACCGGCATCGGCGTGGTGACCTCGCTTGGCGTCGGCAAATCAGACAATTGGGCGGCACTGACCTCCGGCAAGTCGGGCATTCACCCGATCACCCGCTTTCCCATCGATCAATTGAACACCCGCATCTCCGGCATGGTCGATTTCCTGCCGTCGAGCTCGAAAGGCGCCAGCCCACTCACCTATGAGCTAGCCGAGCTTGCGGGCTTAGAAGCGGTGAGCGAAGCCGGTCTTGATTCCAGCGATTTCGGCGGACCGCTCTTCCTCGCATCGCCGCCAGTCGAACTCGACTGGGCCGAGCGCTTCTCGCTCTACAATTCTGACAAGGACAAGGATGACACCGCCGCCGAAAGACTGCTTCGGGTCGCGCGTAGCTTGAAAGAGCTGGATATTTTCGAGACCACCCAGTTCGGTTCGATCGCCGGCCGCCTTGCCGATCGCCTTGGCACGCGTGGTCTGCCGATCACGCTGTCGACGGCTTGCGCTTCAGGCGCCACCGCGATTCAGCTCGGTGTCGAGGCGATCCGACGCGGCGAATGCGACCGTGCGCTGTCGATCGGCGCGGACGGTTCCGCGACCGCCGAGGCATTGATCCGTTTCTCATTGCTTTCGGCGCTCTCCACGCACAACGACATCCCCGAAAAGGCGTCGAAACCCTTCTCCAGGGATCGCGACGGCTTCGTGTTGGCCGAGGGATCCGGGGCGCTGGTGTTGGAATCGCTTGAGACGGCATTGGCTCGCGGCGCGACTATTCTCGGCGTCCTGGGCGGTTGCGGCGAGAAGGCCGACGACTTCCACCGCACCCGCTCCAAACCGGACGCTTCACCGGCCATCGCCGCGGTCCGCGCCGCCCTCGTCGATGCCGGACTGGGTGAAGACGAGATCGACTACGTCAATGCCCACGGCACCTCGACGCCCGAAAACGACAAGATGGAGCATCTGGCGCTGTCGACGGTGTTCGGCGAGCGGATCGGCTCTATGCCGGTCTCGTCGAACAAATCGATGATCGGTCACACGCTGTCGGCGGCGGGCGCTGTCGAGGCGGCTTTCTCGCTGATGACGATGCGCGAAAGCGTCATTCCGCCGACCATCAACTATGACAATCCCGACCCCGCGATCGTGCTCGACGTGGTGCCGAACAAGAAGCGCAACGCCGAGGTCCGCACCGTTCTGTCGAGCTCCTTCGGCTTCGGCGGCCAGAACACTTGCCTTGTCATGGCGCGGGAACCGGTCTAAGCGACCTTTTTCAGCCAGACTGAACCGACAGGCCCCATGCGCGCATTGCAACTTATAGAGGACCGCCGTCTTGAGACGGTGGACCTGCCGCCTCCTCCACCGCCGGCACTCGGCGAAGTCACGCTGCGCATCAAGGCAGTAGCGCTGAACCATATCGACGTCTGGGGCTGGCGCGGCATGGCCTTCGCCAAGCGCAAGCTGCCGCTGGTCGTCGGCGCGGAGGCCTCCGGCGAGGTCGAGGCGGTTGGCCCCGGCGTTTCCAGCCTGCTGCCCGGACAATTGGTGTCGATCTATGGCGCGCGCACCTGCGGCCTCTGCCGAGCCTGCCGCGAAGGCCGCGACAACCTCTGCGAACATGTTTCGGGCGCGCACGGTTTCCATCTCGACGGTTTCGCGCAGGAGAAGATCAACCTGCCGGCCCGCCTGCTGGTCCCTGCCCCGCCCGGCGTGACCGACATCGGGGCGGCGGTGGCGCCCGTCACCTTCGGCACCGTCGAGCACATGCTGTTCGACAACGCCAGGCTTCAACCCGGCGAAACCATCCTTATCCATGCCGGCGGATCCGGCATCGGCTCGGCGGCCATCCAGTTGGCCAAGCGGATGGGTTGCACGATCATCACTACGGTCGGCTCCAACGACAAGATCGACAAGGCCAAGGCGCTCGGCGCCGACCATGTCATCAACTACCGCGACGACCGTTTCGAGGGCGTCGTGCGCAAGCTGACCAAGAAGAAGGGCGTCGACGTCGTCTTTGAACATGTCGGCGCCGACACATTCGCCGCCTCGATGCTGTGCCTGAAGCGTGGCGGCCGCCTGGTGACCTGCGGTTCGACCTCCGGCGTGTCGACGCAGATCAATTTGATGCAGCTGTTCCAGCAGCAATTGAAACTGCTTGGCTCCTTTGGCTGCCGCATGGAAAACATGGCCAACGCCATGCAGAAAATGGCGGCGGGACAGGTCGCACCCGTCATCGACACCGAAGTCGGCTTCGACGGTATCGACGCCGCGCTGAAGCGCATGGAAGGCCGCGACGTTTTCGGCAAGATCATCCTGCGCGTCGGCTAGAGCCTTGACCTCTGTATTCAAGAAGTTCCGCCGGGACCTCAAATTTCGTTACGGCAGGCAACTGCGCCAGCTCAATTACTGGCTGGTGGCGCGGGCAGCGATGATGATCATCTCGGTCCTGCGCCTGCTGCCGGCCGACAGTGCGCTGAATTTCGCCGACCGCGTCGCACGCCTGGTCGGCCCCCGGGTGGGACGCCATCAGGTCGCCGTCGACAATCTGCGCAAGGCCTATCCGGAAAAGAGCGAAGCCGAAATCCAGGCGATCGCCTCCGACATGTGGGGCAACATGGCTCGCCTTGCCGCCGAATACATCTTTCTCGACGCCCTCTTCGACTACGACCCCGCAGCCAGCGAGCCCGGCCGCGTCGAGGTCAAGGGAGCTGACCACTTCGTCGAAATAGCCAGCGAAGAGAAGCCGCACATCGTCTTCACCGGTCATCTCGGCAATTTCGAATTGCTGCCGGTGGCGGCCGCGACTTTCGGCATGAACATCACTGCGCTGTTTCGCCCGCCTAACAATCCCTATCTCGCCGACTACATCCTCTCGACGCGCCGCTCGACCATGGGCTCGTTGCTGCCATCCATGGCGGGCGCGTCATTCGCCCTGGCCGGGGTTCTGGAGAACGGCGGCAACATCGGCATCCTTGTCGACCAGAAATTCTCCAATGGACTGGAGACGACATTCTTCGGCCGTCCCTGCCAGAGCAATCGCGTGCTGGCCACCCTTGCCCGCCACTACGATTGCGACGTCTATCCGGCGCGCTGCGTCAGGCTGCCGGGCAACCGCTTCCGGCTCGAAATCGAGGACAAGTTGACCTTGCCGCGCACCGCTGACGGCAGCGTCGATGTCCGTGCCACCACCCAGCGTCTCAACGACGTCGTCGAGCGCTGGGTGCGAGAAGATCCCGGCCAGTGGATGTGGTTCCACAAAAGGTGGGAGATCAGCGGCGGGCGTCGAAAGCGACCGCAGGCAAAGGCGGTCCCAAACGCTTAGGCAGAGCTGCTGGCGTGGGGTTAGCCCAGCGCCAGCAGACAACAGCGAACCTGAACCCGCCTTAGTTGGTGACGACAATGCGCGTGTTGCCGAAACCCACTTCCCGCACCATCGAATAGAACGTGGCGGCATTGGCCGTGTGCAGCCTCACGCAGCCATGCGACGCCGGGCGGCCGAGCTGCCTGACGGCGCCGGTTCCATGGATGGCATAGCCGCCATGGAAGAACACCGAATAGGGCATCGGCGACATATGGTATTTGCGCGAATACCACATCCTGGCCGTGCGCTGCGGCCGATAGGTGCCGCGCGGCGTGAAATAGCCGGTGCGGGCGGTGGAGACACTCCACCGGTAAACCGACGCGCCATATCTGACGGTCATCGTCTGCGACGACACGTCTATATTTGCAACGAGGCTGGCTGCCCAGCCCTGCCCCGAAGCACCGAACAGCATTGCAACAAACATGGTTGCCATGAGAACTGTCTTTTTCATGCGATCAAACCCCTTTGATTGCCCCTAACCTGCCTGCCTGATTGTTTTTCATCTTTTTAATGGCAGATGCACGGGCTAACACACACACCTTGACCAATTCGCCAATCCAAAGCAGCGAATTTGAACGATTTCCCGCAATAGTTGCCGCAACGACACGCCGCACCGGCTTGATCGCCGGCGGGCTTGCAAAACCGCTGGGATCGCTGCTCAACTCTGCGCATGAACCAGCGACTCCTCCAGGCAATCGATGACAGGCGCGACGACGTCGTCGCGCTGACCGCCGAACTGATCCGTTTTCCGACTATCAATCCACCCGGCGAGGCCTACCGGCCATGCGCCGAATATCTCGGCGCGCGGCTGAAGAAGAGCGGTTTCGAGACCGAGTTCATCCGCGCCGAAGGCACGCCCGGCGACACCGACCGCTACCCGCGCGTCAATGTCGTTGCCCGTTCCGAAGGCAGGTCGCCGGGCGCCTGCGTCCACTTCAACTCGCATATCGACGTGGTCGAAGCCGGTGATGGCTGGACCGTCGATCCCTTCGCCGGCATCGTCAGGGACGGCAGGGTCTATGGCCGCGGCGCCTGCGACATGAAGGGCGGCCTTGCCGCCTCTATCATCGCAGCCGAGGCCTTCCTGGAAGTCTTCCCCGATTTTCCCGGCGCCATCGAAATATCCGGCACCGTCGACGAGGAATCCGGCGGCTTCGGCGGCGTCGCGCATCTGGCCAGGCTCGGCTATTTCTCAAAACCCAGGGTCGACCATGTCATCATTCCCGAGCCGCTGAACAAGGACCGCATCTGCCTCGGCCATCGTGGCGTCTGGTGGGCGGAGATCGAGACCAAGGGGGAGATCGCGCACGGCTCGATGCCGTTTCTCGGCGACAATGCGGTGCGCCACATGGGCGCCGTGCTGCGGGCTTTCGAGGACGAACTGTTTCCCGCGCTCGACCGCAAGATGACGCGCATGCCGGTCGTGCCCGAAGGAGCAAAACGCTCGACCATGAACATCAATTCGATCCATGGCGGCCAGACCGAGGATTTCCGGCCCGGCCTGCCGTCGCCCAACGTGCCCGACTCCTGCCGGATGACCATCGACCGCCGTTTCCTGCTCGAGGAAGATCTCGACACCGTCAAAGGTGAAGTGACCGGCATTCTCGACCGGTTGAAACGCGAGCGGACAAAATTCGACTATGAAATCCGCGACCTGATGGAAGTGCTGCCGCTGATGACCGAGCGCGACGCGCCGGTGGTCAAGGCGGTTGCGCAAGGCATCATGGCGATCTTCGACCGCGAACCCGATTATGTCATTTCGCCCGGCACCTATGACCAGAAGCACATAGCTCGCATCGGCCATATCTATGATTGCATCGCTTATGGGCCTGGCATTCTCGACCTCGCCCACCGGCCGGACGAATGGGTCGGCATATCGGACATGGTGGAATCGGCCAAGGTGATGGCGATAGGGCTCAACGTGCTGCTGCGCGGCACAGCCACGGGATAAGGTGTGCACCGCGACAAGCTTCGACTGCCGATGCGGTCGCCAGGACAAAAACATTCCCGGCCACGCCAAGGGGCAGAACGAAACGCAATTTACTCCGTGGCGAAATCACGCTTCTATCACTCGGGTTCGAGCACGTGTCTGAACGCATGGGGAGTTGCACGATGAAATTGTGGAAAACCATTCTGGCGGCCGCGGTGCTGTCGCTGGCCGCCGGCACCTCTGCGTTCGCCGCGCGAACCGACCTGGTCATCGGCATTCCGCTCGAACCCCCGCATCTCGATCCGACCGCCGGTGCCGCCGCAGCGATCGACGAGGTTCTCTATGCCAATGTGTTCGAAGGCCTGACGCGCATCGGGCCGAATGGCGAGGTGCTCCCGGATCTGGCCGAAAGCTGGACCATTTCCGATGACGGCAAGGTCTACACCTTCAAGCTGCACACCGGCGTGAAATTCCATGACGGCACCGACTTCGATGCCGCCGACGTGAAATTCTCGCTCGACCGGGCGCGAGCCGACAACTCCGTCAACGCGCAAAAGGGCCTGTTCGCCGCCATCGACAAGGTCGACGTCGTCGATCCGGCAACCGTCAAGGTCACGCTGAAGAACCCGCAGGGCTCGTTCCTCTACAATATGGGCTGGGGCGACGCGGGGATCGTGGCGCCGGAATCTGCCGACACCAACAAGGAGAAACCGATCGGCACCGGCCCGTTCAAGTTCCAGAGCTGGGCCAAGGGATCGTCGATCACGCTGGTCAAATCGGACAATTACTGGGGCACGCCGGCGTCGCTCGACAAGGCCGAGTTTCGCATCGTGCCGGATGCCGCGGCCTATGTGCCGGCGCTGCTCTCGGGCGACATCCAGGCTTTCCCGTTCTTCGATGCCGACAGCGTCGCCCAGGTCAAGGACGACCCGCGCTTCAAGGTGGTGATCGGCGCGACCGAGGGTGAGACCATCCTGTCGATCAACAACAAGAAGCCGCCTTTCGACAAGCTGCAGGTGAGGCAGGCGATCTCTTACGCGCTCGACCGCAAGGCCATCATCGACGGCGCCTCGGCCGGCCTCGGCCAGCCGATCGGCTCGCATATGTCGCCGGCCAACAAGGACTATGTCGACCTCACCGGCCGCTACCCGCATGATGTCGCCAAGGCCAAGGAATTGCTGAAAGAGGCAGGCCTCGAGAACGGCTTCAAGGCGACGCTGAAACTGCCGCCGCCCACCTATGCCCGTCTCGGTGGCGAAATCATCGCCTCGCAGCTTCGCGACGTTGGCATCGATCTGGAAATCATTCCGGTCGAATGGGCACAGTGGCTGGACCAGGTGTTCACCAAGAAGGATTACGACCTGACGATCGTCTCCCACACCGAGCCCAACGACATCGATATCTATTCGCGCAAGGATTATTACTTCAACTACGACAACCCGGCCTTCGACAACGTGATTGCCGATCTCGGCGTCACCTCCGACGAAGCCAAGCGCAAGGAATTGCTGGGGCAAGCGCAGAAGATCCTGGCCGACGATGCGGTGGTCGGCTTCCTCTATGAATTGCCGAAGATCGGCGTCTGGGACGCCAAGCTGCAAGGGCTGTGGGAAAACGCCCCGATCCAGGCCAATGATTTGACCAAGGTGAAGTGGAGCGAATGATCCCCCACCTTCCATGACCGCCTACCTCCTAAAACGCCTCGCCATCGCCATCGCCACGCTGGTGCTGGCTTCCATGGTGGTGTTCGCCGTCCTGGAGGTCCTGCCCGGCGATCCGGCGCGGCTAATGCTGGGCCTGAATGCCAGTGCCGACCAGGTCGAGTTGCTGCGCAACCAGATGGGCCTCAACGCGCCGCTGGCTTGGCGCTATCTGCACTGGGCGGGCGGCCTGCTCAGCCTCGATTTCGGCCGCTCCTACACCTATTCGGTGCCGGTCATCGGTCTGGTTCGCGAGCGGCTGGCCGTCTCGCTGCCGCTGGCGCTGATTGCGCTTGCGCTCTCCACCCTCATCGCGATTCCCGTCGGCCTGTTTTCCGCCAGCCGGCGTGGACGGGCCGGTGATACGATTTCCATGGGCGCCGCACAGCTTGGCGTCGCCGTGCCCAATTTCTGGTTCGCGCTGATGCTGATCTATGTCTTCGCCGTCTGGCTGCGGCTGGTTCCTGCTGGCGGCTTTCCCGGCTGGAGTGCCGGCGTCTGGCCAGCCTTGAAGTCGCTGCTGCTGCCGGCGTTGGCGCTTGCCTTGCCGCAAGCCGCGATTCTGGCGCGCGTCACCCGCTCGGCGCTGATCGAGGTGCTGAACGAGGACTATATTCGTACCGCCCGCGCCAAGGGTCTGCCCTACCGAGCTGTGCTGTGGCGGCACGCGCTGCGCAACGCCATGATTCCGGTGCTGACCATTCTGGGCCTGCAGTTCGCCTTCCTGCTTGCCGGCACCATCATCATCGAGAATGTTTTCTATCTGCCCGGCCTCGGCAGGCTGGTGTTCCAGGCCATCACCCAGCGCGACCTGATCGTCGTCGAAAGCGTCGTCATGCTGCTGGTCGCCGCCGTCATCGCCGTCAATCTGCTGGTCGACCTTTCCTATGCGGTCGTCGATCCGCGCCTGAGAAGCCGGCAATGACACTGCACATCGACATATCAGAAGAGACGTTCGGCAGCATCCTGAGCAAGGCGTTCGGGAATACCGCCTTCGTTGCCGGTTTCGTCATCACCCTGCTGATCCTGGCAATGGCTGTCGTCTCCTATGCCTGGACGCCCTATGACGTCACGAAACTGGTGATATCGGATAAGACGCAAGCGCCCTCGCTGGCGCACTGGTTCGGCACCGACCATTTCGGCCGCGACATCCTGTCGATGGTCATGGTCGGCGCCCGCAATTCGATTGCCGTGGCGCTGGTCGCGGTCGGCATCGGCATGGGGGTCGGCGTGCCGCTCGGCGCCTTTGCCGCGGCACGCGGCGGCCCCGTCGACGAGGCGCTGATGCGGCTGAACGACCTCGTCTTCGCCTTCCCGGCTTTGCTGTCGGCGATCATGATCACCGCCATCTTCGGACCGGGCGCCGTCAACGCCATCATCGCCATCGGCATCTTCAACATCCCGGTCTTTGCGCGCGTCGCCCGGGCCGGCGCGCTGGCGATCTGGCCGCGCGAGTTCATTCTCGCCGCACGCGCCGCCGGCAAGAGCAGCACGCAGATCACAATCGAACATGTGCTGCCCAATATCGCCACGCTGCTTCTGGTGCAAGGCACCATCCAGTTCGCGCTGGGCATCCTGGCCGAGGCCGGGCTTTCCTATCTGGGCCTGGGTGCGCAACCGCCAATGCCGAGCTGGGGCCGCATGCTGTTCGACGCGCAGACCCGCATGGTGGTGGCGCCATGGATGGCGATCTTTCCGGGCATGGCGATCGTTGTCGCCGTGCTGGGGCTGAACCTCCTGGGCGACGGCATCGCCGACATCCTCGATCCGAAATCGCGGCGGCAGCGATGAGCCTGCTCGACATCGAGAACCTGTCGCTGACCATCGGCGACACGCAGATCCTCAAGGGTGTGGAGCTTTCCGTCGCGCCCGGTGAGGTGATGGGGCTGGTCGGCGAATCCGGTTCCGGCAAATCGATGACCGCGCTGACGGTGATGCAGCTTCTGCCCCATGCCGCGCGCGCCAGCGGACGTGTCACATTCGACGGCATCGACATCCTGGCAGCAACCGAGGACCAGATGTGTGCGCTGCGCGGCGACGACATCGGCATGGTGTTCCAGGAGCCGATGACCGCGCTCAATCCGGTCAAGACCATCGGCGAGCAGGTTGCCGAAGGCATACGCTGGCACACCAGGGCCAGCCGCGCCGAGGCCGAAGACCGGGCGCGAAAAATGCTCGACCGTGTCGGCTTGCCCGAAGCGAAATTCCCGCTGTCGCGCTATCCGCACGAACTGTCGGGCGGCCAGCGCCAGCGCGTCGTCATCGCCATCGCCTGCGCGCTGAAGCCGAAGCTGCTGATCGCCGACGAACCGACGACGGCGCTCGACGTGGTGCTGCAGGCACAAATCCTCGACCTTTTGCGCGACCTCGTCGCGGAGAGCCGCATGGGCCTGCTCCTGATCTCGCATGACCTCGCCGTGGTGACCGAGATGGCTGACCGCATCACCATCCTGCGCCGCGGCGAGGTGATGGAAGCCGGCGACACCGCACGCACGCTATCCGAACAGCTCCACCCCTACACGCGCCAGTTGGCGCAGGCCTCGATGCATGTGCCGGCGCGCGCCAGGCCGCATGGCATCGAGACGGGCCGCCCTTTGCTTCAGGTCGAGGGCGTGACCCGCGACTATCCCGGCCGGCGCACTTCGCTGTTCAAGCGCGCGCCTGGTATCCGCGCCGTCGACGACGTCTCGCTGTCGATGGCGCCGAGTCAGTCAGTGGCACTGGTTGGTCGCTCCGGCTGCGGCAAGTCGACGCTCGCCCGCATGATCCTGGCGCTGGATCGGCCGACATCGGGCTCGATCCGGTTCCGCGGCGGGACCATAACCGGCAAGAGCGAAGCCGAGCTGAAGCCGGCGCGACGCGATATGCAGGTCGTTTTTCAAGATCCCTATGGCTCCTTCGACCCGCGCCAGAAGGTGAAAAAGCTGGTTGCCGAACCCCTGCATGTGCTGGAGAAAAAGCCGACGCGCGCCGAGTGCCGCGAGATGGTGGCGCATGCCCTGCACGAAGTCGGCCTCGGCATCAGCGACATGGACAAATACCCCCATGAATTTTCCGGCGGCCAGCGCCAGCGCCTGTCGATCGCCCGCGCCATCATCACCCGCCCCAAGCTGGTCGTTGCCGACGAGCCGGTCTCGGCGCTCGATGTCTCGATCCGCGCCCAGATCCTCGATCTGTTCGCAGAGCTCAACCAGAAGCTCGGCATCGCCTACCTCTTCATCACCCACGACCTGACCGTGGCCCGCGCCATCACGGACGAGGTGCTGGTCATGCATGACGGCAAGATCGTCGAGCGCGGCAAGACGAGCGAAGTGCTCGACCACCCGCAGTCCGAGGCTGCCAAGGCGCTTGTCACCGCCGCCCCTGACTTGCACCGGGCGATCGCGGAGCGGCTGCGGGAGCAAGGCTGATCAGGAGAGAAGGCGGCCCGATCACTCCTGCGTCTTGACCACATCGACCGGGCTGATATCGAGCAGGTCGAGCGTGCGGCGCAGCAGGCGGATCTCGCTCTCGGCCAGTTGCGAATCCGCCTTGGCGATCTCCGCCATATGTTTGGCCAATTGCCGGCGCCGCTCGACGTCGAGATCGCGGAACAGTGCAATCGCCTGCGAGCCATTGGTCTCGTAGCCGAACTCGTTGAGATATTCGATGACGCTGTCGATGCTGCTTTCCTGAATGCCGAAGGCGTCCTTGCAGATGCGCCGGAAGGCAACCATTTCGCTCTCGCTGACCGACCCGTCGGCCAGGATCATGCGAAACAGCATCAGCAATTCCGCCGACAGGACCGGATCGTCCGCCACCTTGCGCACGCCGGGGTCGCCGTCGAATATCTGACGTATCTGGTCCAGCAATGCGAATGCCATCAGGAGCCTCTTTCCGGGTTAACTACACAAACACAATCCAGGCGCGATGCGCTGGGATAGAGGTAGCGCGGAATCGATCTTGCGCAAACAGGGCGGCCGTGGTCGAACGCTCGATATTTCAGCCGGCCGGACACCTCCATACATCAGATGATCGACCTTAGTATCCAGACCGTCGCCATGCTCGCTTTCGCCGCTTTTGCTGCGGGCTTTGTCGATTCGATCGCCGGCGGCGGCGGGCTGATCACAGTGCCGGCGCTGCTGCTTGCCGGCTTCACGCCGGTCCAGGCGCTCGCCACCAACAAACTGCAAGGCATGTTCGGCTCGGGCTCGGCGACCATCCACTACGCGTCGAAGGGTCATGTCGACCTGCGCCGGCAATTGCCGTCGGCGCTTCTGGCCCTTGTCGGCAGCGCCATCGGCGCCTTGCTGGCGACGATCGTGCCGGGTGACATACTGCGGGCTGCCCTGCCCATCGTGCTGATCGCCATCGCGCTCTACTTCGCGTTCAAGCCCAACATGAACGATGTCGACCGCGCCGAGCGCCTGTCGCCGTTCCTGTTTGGATTGACCTTGGTGCCCGCCATCGGCTTCTACGATGGCCTGTTCGGGCCAGGCGCCGGCTCCTTTTACATGCTGGCCTTCGTGGCACTTGCCGGCTACGGCGTGCTCAAGGCGACGGCGCATACCAAATTGCTCAACTTCGCCTCCAACATCGGCGGCTTCATCGTCTTCGCGGCCTTCGGCGTCGTCTACTGGAAGATCGGTCTGATGATGGGCGTCGCCCAGTTCCTCGGCGCTCGCGTCGGCGCCAGCCTGGCCATGCGCATCGGCGCAAGACTGATCAAGCCGCTGCTGGTGATCGTATGCCTGGCGCTTGCTGTGAAGCTGCTGGCTGACCCGGCGAACCCGCTGCGGGCCTTGATTGGTGTGTGATCCCGCGCCCTGATAGGATGCCGCTGTTCGAATCATGTTGGAGAGGCAGACATGAATCTTAGCGCACCTACCCAGATCGTTTTTATCATCTCCGTTGTTATCGCCATCATCGGCGTTCTCGCCGCGCTTGGCGTTCTCTCATTCATTCCACTCGCATCGGCGTGGATCGTGCTTATTGCTTTCATCGTGCTTGCCGGCGGCTGCTTGATGCGCGGCGCCTGACCATTTCCCTTGAAGTGGGGACGAGGAGCGCCCGGCCAAAAGCCGGGCGCTTTTGATTCCGGCCCTTGGTCTGTTAGATTTGACTGGCGCGAGGATGGCCGATGCCAGTCAAGATGCAACCCCAGCAAGAGCAGGACCGGTCCGTCGCCGGGCGGTTTGAGATGCGCCGGCGCCTGCCCGATCCTCGACTTCAGGGCATTGTGTCGGACATTTGCGGCTATCGCGAAATGGCGCCCGGCCATATGCGCAACGTCGAATATGCGTCGCTCACCGTACCGCTGGTCATCAGCTTCGCCGAACCCTTCGCCATCGGCCTCGGCAAGGCGCCCGGCGACAATGACCGCTTCGCCAGTTTCGCCGCCGGCCTCTTTGCCGGACCGGTGGTGATCGAATCCTTCGGCGGCGCCTGCTGCGTCCAGGTCAACTTCACGCCGCTTGGCGCACGCCGTTTCTTCCGCCTGCCGATGAGCGAACTGACAGACAGCATGGTCGTCCTCGACGACGTGCTTGGCGCTCAGGGCTTGGCGCTGCGTGAATGGCTGGGCAATGCGCCGGATTGGACGACGCGTTTCGACATGGCCGAAGCCTTCGTCACCGCCCGTCTCGAGAAGGCCGCCGAGACGCCACTTGAAATCGCCTGGGCCTATGACCGCATCATCACATCCGGCGGCCGGACCCGCATTGCATCGATCGCCGAAAGGCTGGGCTGGAGCCGCAAACATCTCGCCGGCAGTTTTTCCAACGCCATCGGCATGGGCCCCAAGACACTGTCGCGCATCGTCCGCTTCAACCGCGCGCTCGGCCTGTCGAGGCAGCAGGCCGTCGACTGGGCCGATATCGCAGCCGATTGCGGCTATGCCGACCAGGCGCATCTGGTACGCGAATTCCGCGACCTCGCCGGCGAGACACCAACCGGAATCTCGGCCAGGTAACATTTCTTCAAGACGCCGGAACGGCCTTTACCCACAGTGGGGCATCGACCAACCCCACTGAAGGAGATCGACATGACCACCACCACCGAAGCGCCCCGCCTCTACCCCGCCTTGCGCTACAGGAACGCGGCAAAGATGATCGACTGGCTGGGCGAAGCCTTCGGCTTCAGCGTCCGGGCCCGCTATGGCGAAGGCGACGTCGTGCACCATGCCGAACTGGTCTTCGGCTCCTCGATGATCATGCTGGGCACCGTGCGCGACGACGACTACGGCAAGATGGTCGGCGAACCCGGCTCAGGCGGCGGCAAGTCGATCTACATCGCCGTCGATGATGCCGATGCCGCCTATGCCAAGGGCAGGAAGGCTGGCGCCACGATCATCCAGGAATTGACCAACCGCGACTATGGCAGCCGCGAGTTCATCTGCCGCGACCCGGAAGGCAACGTCTGGTCCTTCGGTACCTACTGGCCGAAGGCAGGCGACAAGGGCTGAGCCAACCGCGAATTACCGCGCCAGTGCAAAGATCGCGTCGCAGTCGAGATGGGTCTCCAGCTCGGCTGCGACCTCGTCCAGCGCCCGCTCGACCTCGGCTCGGTAATCGATGCCGCCGCCCTTGATGCCGAGGCTTTCGAGGAATCTTCCGCGAAAGCCGTCGGCGCCAAACAGACCGTGCATATAGGTGCCGATCACCTTGCCATCGACCGACACTGCCCCGTCATCGATGCCATTGATGACTGCAGACGGCCTCAGCGTATCCGGCCCGGTGGTGCGGCCGAGATGGATTTCATAGCCTTCGAGCGGCAGGTCGAACGGCACCGAACGGGCGCTGACGTTGCGCACCGTCTTTTCCGGCTCCATCACCGTTTCGATGTCGAGCAGGCCGAGCCCTTCGGCTTCGGTGACGCTGCCTTCGATGCCGTCGGGATCGCGCACCATGCGGCCGAGCATCTGGAAGCCGCCGCAAATGCCCACGACATGGCCGCCGCGCTTGCGATGCGCAAGAAGGTCGCGATCCCAACCGTTCTCGCGGAATTTCAAGAGATCGCCGATTGTCGACTTCGAGCCTGGAATGACCACCAGCCCGGCATCGGCGGGCAGCGGCTTTCCCGGCGGCACGAACACCACCTCGACCTGCGGCTCAGCCTTGAGCGGGTCGAGATCGTCGAAATTGGCGATGCGGCCAAGCATCGGCACCGCCACCTTCAGCGCGCGCGCTTCGCCGGACGCCAGCCGCTCCAGCACCACCGAATCTTCCGAAGGCAAGCGTGCCGCCGCCTTCAGCCACGGAACGACACCGAAACAGCGCCAGCCCGTGAATGTCTCGATCGACTTCAGGCCGTCGTCAAACAGCGAAACGTCGCCGCGGAACTTGTTGATGAGGTAGCCGGCGATCATGCGCCGGTCCTCTTCCGGGAGGATCAGATGCGTGCCGGCCACCGAAGCGATGACGCCGCCGCGATCGATGTCGCCGACCAGCACCACGGGCACGTCGGCGCGCGTGGCAAAGCCCATATTGGCGATGTCGCGGCTGCGCAGGTTGATCTCGGCCGGCGAGCCGGCGCCCTCGACGATGACCAGATCGGCGCCCTCGCCGACCTTGCCCCAGGAGTCCAGCACGGCGTCCATCAGCCGGCCCTTCATCGCCTGGTAGTCGCGCGCCCGCGCTTCCCCGAACATTTTGCCCTGCACGATGACC